>JAKSSH010000060.1 GCA_024403155.1 Clostridia bacterium
AGGACATACTATCAGCCATATCAGTGCATAAACAGAAGGTATTACTCAATTACCGAAAAAGGTGAGGCTCAGCTTCTCGATTACAGGAAGCAGTGGAATGACTACAGAACGGCAATTGAATCGTTATTGGAAGGGGGAAGTAAGAGATGAGTAGGCAGGAATTTATTCTGGCTCTTAGGAGCGAGTTAAAGAAATTGCCGCCTGAAGAAATTGTTGCGGCAACAGAATTTTTCGAAGAGTACTTTGACGATGTGCTTGCAAGCGGAGAAAAGACCGAAAGTGAAATAGTAAATGAACTGGGAAGCCCCAAGAAGGTTGCAGCAGAAATAAAGGCTGATTATGCTGCAAGAATTCTGGAGGGTGACGAAACGGTTCTGGATAAGAAACCATCTGCCGGTAAAAAGATTTCGGCAGTATGGTGGGTGGTACTGGGTATAATTTCAGCACCGGTATCAATCCCGCTGGCATGCTGTATAGCTTTCGTGGCAATTTGCATTTTCTTCGGTCTGCTGGGAATCATGATCTTCATTTATGCAACTATAATCGGTTGTGCATGTGGAGCAATTGGAACAGTTGTTTTTGGAATTATAGCTTTTGGCAGCAGCCTGGCAACCGGGTTCATGTTCGTTGGAATAGGACTGCTGCTGGCAGCAATGACAGCTGCAGCAGGAGTTGGAGCCTATATTGGAACAAGAGAGCTTATTAAACTGATAGTAAGACTGATCAGAGATAAGCACATAAAAAACAAGAACAAGAGACTGCAGGAAATGTCCTCAAATACGGGGGAAGAATGGGTATATGTTGAAAGGGGTGAGATGAATGAGTAAGTTATTAAAATTCTTCATCATCTGTGCCATAGTATTCTGTGTAGGATTGGGATTAACCATTGGCGGTGTCTTAGGCGACGGAGTTGAGGGAATTAACAGGGTTGCAGATAAGCATGAGTGGCTTGATGGAAGTCCCGGCAAGATGCAGATTGAGAAGATGGAGGGTGAGGAGTTTGATTCCGTTGAAGTGACCGGAATGGTAGATACAGTATTCATAGGAACTGAGTACATGACTACAGATTCTGTCTGGCCTCTGCCTGATGGTCTCGAATCCATAATTAAAGAAAGTATTCCGGAGCAGGGAACGGTTCTCATCTGTCATGGTGAGAATGTTGAAGCACCGGATTACAAAATTGAAGAAGGGGTACTGAAAATAAATGGCAAAACCGCTGACGAAGGTGTGGTTTCAATGAATTTCAGTTCAGATGACGGTGTGCCGAAGGCGATTATATTCTGTGGAGACAAGAGCCTGGAGAATATTACAACATCAAACAATTTCTGTGATGTAACTCTGCTTGGAGTTGCGTATGATAATGCATCAATCTCAGGAAGCGATAATGATGTTTTCATGGAATGTGTAAAGTCGGGTAATCTTGTAATCGATGGAGATGCTACAGATGTGGGTCTTCATGGGGATTTTTATGGAATCACAAATATCACAACAAAAGACTCCGATGTAGAAATTGAAACATGCGAAAACAGAGCTGAGTACGCAATGGATATATTCGCGGAAAACGGTGACATAGAACTGGACAACGGAGAAGTGGAAATTGATGAATATCCATGGAAGTACAGCTGCGAAGGAGGTCCTAACAAGATTGTTGTGAAGAACTCACTGGGAGATGTTAAAGTATACTTTGGAGATACACTGTATCAGTAAAATATAAAACAAAAAGAGGATGACGGCTGTCATCCACTTTTACTATGTCATTAGTTCTTCTCCCCAGTTGCTTAAGGATTCAAGGATGGGCATCAGCCTGTCGCAGAGCTCTGTGGTTTCGTACTCCACCCGAACCGGAACCTCAAGATATTCATGACGAATTATTAGGCCGTCATTTTCCAGTTCCTTTAATGCATTGGCCAGTGCAGCATTGGATACTCCGTCCAGCTTGCGGCGAAGTTCATTATACCTGAGCTTTCCCTTATTGTTAAGGGCGCATACTATCTGAACCTTCCACTTGCCGCCTATAACGGACATGGCATGATTCAGCGGGCATTTCTCCATACATGGACAATCATAATGTGTTTCAATCATGGTAAACTCCTTTTTACCTGGTACAAATATTTTGCCTTATTGCATTTGCTTCATACCAGTGCTACCATAATTATACCAGATAAAAAAAGTAGAGCAAGAACTGATTCTGCTCTGTTGGAAAGGAATGATAGCATGAATTTTTTTATTCAGGGTCTGATTCTTGGTTTTGCATATGTTGCACCTATCGGAACTCAGAACCTGTTCGTAATTAACACTGCCCTGACTCAGAAAAGAAGAAGGGTACTGATAACCGCTTTAATCGTAGCTTTCTACGATATCACCCTAGCTGCTGCATGTTTCTTCGGAGTGGGAGCTCTTATCAGCGCTCTGAAATGGCTGCAGCTTATTATTCTGGGAGTTGGCTCACTGGTGGTAATATGGATCGGCATAGGCCTGATCAGATCAGGAGGATCTCTGGAAAGCAGTGAGGCAGAGGAAAAGGGCAGAAACAAATCCATAGGTGCATATATCAAGTATGTAGCCTGGACGGCCATGGTAGTAACCTGGTTTAACCCACAGGCACTTATTGATGGAACAATGCTTCTGGGTGCATTCAGGGCATCTCTTCCTGGAAGTGCCGGAATACTGTTTATTATCGGAGTATGCTGCGCATCTCTTGCCTGGTGGTTTGGAATGTCATCAATCGTTAACCTTCTGGCTGACAAAATAAGCGATAAGGTTATAAGAGTAATCAACATTATATGCGGTGCAATAATCATATTTTACGGTCTGAAGCTTGTATGGAATTTCCTGCAGCTTGCATGGCCTGGTGTATTCTGATTTATTACACATGTATCATATTTGGCCACATAGGTCAGTGCACACACCTGTGATGCCGGCTTCGGGAAACCGAGCCGGCTTTTTTTATGCAAAAGCAGGACCTGCTATTGCACGTACACTGTTCACTTCAGCATATTGCTTTATTGAGTTAAAACCTTCAGTGTGATATATTTTTTTCAGATAATAGAAGGAGAATACGAAATGAAATACAATAAGATAGTTTACGCAGAATTCATAGAAAGACCAAATAGATTCATTGCCAGAGTTCGGATTGACGGCAGCAGTGAAATTGAAACAGTGCATGTGAAAAATACCGGAAGATGCCGTGAACTTCTCATTCCAGGAGTTAAAGTTGCACTGGAAGAGGCACAGAATCAGGATAGAAAGACAAAATATGACCTTGTGGCAGTGGTTAAAGAGAATCTGGCGGGAAAAGGTCCCGGCTGGGTCAACATTGACAGTCAGGCACCGAATCAGCTGGTAAAAGAATGGCTGAACAATGGGGGATTTCCCGGTGAGAAACTGACGATGATAAAACCGGAGCACAAATTCGGCAAATCTAGAATAGACTTTTATTGTGAGTCTGAGGATAGAAAAATCCTGATTGAGGTTAAAGGATGTACTCTGGAAATAGATGGTCAGGGATACTTCCCGGATGCCCCATCAGACAGAGCGGTTAAGCATCTCAATGAGCTTGCTGAAGCAGCTCGGAATGGCTATGAATGTTATATAGCCTATGCCATTACCATGCCTGGGGTAAGTTCTGTTAAACCGAATGTTCAAACTCATCCTGAGTACGGCAGGGCCATGACAGAGGCTATTGCAGCAGGGGTGAGAACTCTGTATTTGGAATGTGAAGTGGAGCCGGACTGCCTTTGCATAAACAGATGTACCAGGGTTATTTCCGTGGACACCATGCGAAAGAGCGACGCCTGGACCATAGCCAACATTACTCCGTCAAAGGAGCTTATGTATAAGGCGGGAAAGGGCATCTTCCAGGGAGTTTGCTGGAAGACACCGGTAGCCATTCTGGCAGGCAAAGGTAATAACGCCGGAGACGGATACGTGGTGGCTAAGATGCTGAAGGACAGCGGTGTGGACTGCAGAATCTTCCTGCTGGATGAAAGCAGGTTTTCAGAAGACGGTAGCTACTATTTTGACATATGCAAAGAAAATGATATTCCTTACGAGCAGTTTACAGAGGATACGGATTTGTCCGAATATGGAACCATATTGGACTGCCTGCTGGGAACGGGTTTCGCGGGAGATGTGAGAGGTATTACGAAAACTGCCATTGAGGAGATTAACCGTGCAGGTAAGCAGGGCACATTTGTTGTGGCGGCAGACATCAACAGCGGTCTTAATGGAGATACTGGAGAGGGCAGTACCTTTGTCAGATCCGATCTTACAGTGTCCATTGGGGACTTCAAGTTCGGTCACTTCCTGGGGAAAGCTGACAAGGCCATGAAGGACAAAGTGAACTGTGATATCGGCATAAAAATTATATAAGGACACACCGTAACGCGTGTGATATAATGGTGCCATAGAAAAAGGAGCAGATATGTCATACGCAACTGAAACAAAAAACGAACTGGCGCACATTGAGCCGGAGAAGAAGTGCTGCATGCTGGCTGAGATTGCCGGATTTATGCGTTTCGCCGGAAGCGTGGGACTTGCAGGAGGAGGAAAATTCCGCATTGTAATGACCACACCGAATCTGGCGGTAGTGCGCCATTATAAAAAGCTTATAAAAACCTATTTCGACGTGGAAACGGAAATAACCGTTGGAGCAAATGAATCCAAGTCTCTGAAGGGTGCCAAGGCCAACGAATACATCATTCGAATTGAGCCGGCAAACAACTCAGAGATGATTTTGCGCGAAATGGGTATTCTTATGGTTAGAGAGGGTATGAACGCCATCTCTGACGGAATCTATGACGGCCTCATCAGAACCAAGTGCTGCAGGAAGGCATATCTTCGTGGGGCATTTCTGGCCTCCGGAACAATCAACAATCCGGAGAATTCCTATCACTATGAAATTACTGCAAGTACGGAAACCCAGGCAAAGGATTTGAGGCGTCTTATCAATACATTCGTGGATATTTCACCGAAGATTGTTGAGAGAAAAAACGGATACGGCATCTATCTGAAGGCTCGTGAACAGATTGCTGATACCCTGGCAATAATGGGTGCCTCCAAGCAGTATTTCGACTATCTGGATGTAATAATGAAGAAGGACATGGTGTCCACCGCCAGAAAGGTTGAACAGCTTGACCTTGTTAACATGGACAAGGCAATTCACGCGGCTGAGCGGCAGATTGCGGACATCAAGAAAATAGAGGAAAAGAGAGGACTGGATTATCTGTCCGCCAAACTGAAGGAAGTGGCACTGGCCAGGCTGGACAACCCGGATCTGGGAATAGAGGAACTGGGTCAGGTGCTTGATCCGCCACTTTCCAAATCGGGAGTAAACAACAGACTGCGTAGAATAAGTGAAATAGCTAAGGGGCTGTAATGGAAAAAGGACAAATAGTAACATTAACAATTGAGGATATGAGCGGAGAGGGCCAGGGAATAGGAAGAACTGATGAAGGCCTGGTTGTATTCGTTCCCGACACCGTTCCGGGAGACGTGGTTTACGCAGAGCTTACCAAAGTAAAGAAGAATTACGCTTTCTCGAAGCTGGTTCAGGTGGTGGAGCAATCGGAGGCGCGTTCGGAGGAATTATGTCCCTATGCAAAAGCAGACATGCCGGAAAAGGCAAGCTGCGGAGGATGCCCATTTGGAATCATGAATTATGACGCCCAGCTTGTAATAAAAGAGAATCAGGTGCTCAGCAAGCTGGAGAGGCTGGCAGGAATAAGCTTTGATTCACAAGGACCGGTGTTCAATGAAATAATTGGAGCCGCAGCACCATACAATTATCGTAACAAGGCAGTAATGCCCATCTCCACAGGAGGATTCATAACTAAGAAGGGCGGAGCACAGATTCCGGAGCATGAACCTCGAATCGGATTTCGACCTAATAAATCAAACGATGTAATTGACTGTGAAGACTGCTGGCTTCAGGCTCCTACTGCAATGGCTGCAGCTGCTGCAACCAGACAGTTTATGGAGGAGGACCATATTACATCATATGACAGGCGCTGGGAAAAGGGACTGATGCACGGCATGACCGTTAAGACTGCCTTTGGAACAGGGGAAGTCATGGTAATATACGATATAAACGGCAAGGGAATTCCGGGAGCAGCCAAGCTTATCGGATACCTGGATGAGGCCATATACGATGCGGGCGGAAGCCTTGAAAGCGTAGTTATCAGAACAAGCAAAGGCAATAAAATCAAGGTGGAAACTCTTGCAGGAAAACCTGTAATTACGGATACGGTTGAGATCGATACAGCTGACGGTATAAGAGAATACAGCTTCGAAATATCTGCGGGATCATTTTATCAGGTAAATCCGGTGCAGATGCAAAATCTTTATGGTGTTGTAAGAAATTACTGTGAAAGAGCTGCCTGGAGCAGTATGAAAAAACCTGTGGTTCTGGACCTGTATTGCGGAATAGGAACGATTGGCCTTTGCATGGCTGACCTGGCGGAGCATGTTCACGGTATTGAAATAGTAAAGGAAGCGGTTATTGATGCCAACAGAAATGCCACAATAAACGGCATTGTAAATGCAACATATGAATGCGGCAGAGCAGAGGAACTTATTCCCAAGTGGCTTGAAGCGGGTAACCTTGCAGATGTTGCGATTATTGACCCGCCTAGAGCCGGATGCAAACCGGAGCTGCTATCGGCAATCGCGAAGGCAGGGCTGCCTCACATAATATATGTTTCCTGCGATCCGGCTACTTTAGCCAGAGATATTAAACTTCTCAGAGAAGGTGCAGCAGGAAACGAAGGGGACAGATATGATGTTGTGGAAGTGACCCCGGTGGATATGTTCCCGCATACCAGCCATGTTGAGACTGTGTGCCTCTTGAGCAACCGAAAAGCAGACTCTCACATAAAGC
>JAKSSH010000061.1 GCA_024403155.1 Clostridia bacterium
CATTCGGAGATAAAATGCTGGCATCCACAATTACCATGATTATGGGTCTGGGAATTACATTCACAGTACTGATTCTCATCTGGATATTTATCGCAATCATGGGAAAGGTTCTGGGAGCAACAGCAAAGAAGAAGGAGGCACCTGCAGCAGCCGCTGCACCTGCACCCTCAGCACCTGCAGAACCGGTAGCCGCAGCTTCAGATGACGGCCTGGTAGCGGTAATTGCAGCAGCAGTTGCAGCTTACACAGGAGGTAATGCAAGTAATCTGGTAGTAAAGAAGATTCAGAGAGTATCCGGAGAAAACACTCCGTGGGGAGTATCCGCTCTGGAAGACAGACTTGCAACCAGAAAGTTTTAGCAGACGTCAGGCGGCCGCTTAAAAGCAGACCGACTGGAATACATCGAAAGGAATTGAAAAAAATGAAAAAGTACAACATCACTGTAAACGGAACAACATATGCAGTTGAAGTAGAAGATTTAGGTGGAGCTCCAGCTCCAGCTGCAGCAGCAGCACCAGCACCGGCTCCTGCACCAGCAGCAGCACCAGCACCGGCTCCAGCAGCACCTGCACCTGCAGCAGCTCCAGCAGCACCAGCAGGCGGCGCAGGCAGCATCACAGCTCCAATGCCAGGAACAGTTCTGGACATAAAGGTAACTGAAGGCCAGGCAGTAAACGCTGGTGACGTAGTCCTGATTCTGGAAGCTATGAAGATGGAAAACGAAATCGCAGCTCCAGCAGCTGGAACAGTTGATAAGATTGTTGCATCTAAGGGATTATCAGTAAACTCAGGCGACGTTCTGGTTATATTAAAATAATTGAGTATTTTGGATTTTAGGATATAAAGAAGTGAGTCAGGGGTTTTTTTCTCCTGACTCATTTTTCGCAAAAAAAGGACAGCAATTGGTACAATGGCAGGCGACTGATTTTGCAGAACAGAACGGATGATTCTGCATGGAATCAGCGGCGAAGCGAAAGGAGAAAAATATGTTATTAGCATTTGATGTAGGTAACACTAATATCGTTCTGGGAGTTTTCAGAGATGGCGAAATGGTAACTAACTGGAGACTTGAAACAGACAACCGTAAGAGTGCCGACGAATACGGCATGATCATTCATCAGCTCTTTCAGTACGAAGGTCTGGATGTGAAGGAAGTAACCGACGTAATTATTTCAACAGTAGTTCCGTCAATTCTGTACACACTGCAGCATCTGTCTCAGAAGTACTTCGATACAAGAGCAATCGTTATCGGCCCGGGAATAAAGACCGGACTGGTTGTTAAATATGACAATCCTAAGCAGGTAGGTGCTGACCGTATTGTTAATGCGGTAGCAGCCCACGCCAAGTACGGCGGACCGCTTATTGTAATAGATCTTGGTACAGCAACCACGTTCTGTGCCATTACTGCAAAAGCAGAATATATTGGCGGAACAATTGCACCGGGTCTGAAGATTTCATCAGATGCTCTGTTTGAGAAAACAGCCAAGCTTCCTAAGGTTGAACTGGAGGAACCGGGAAGTGTAATCTGCAGAAACACAATCAACTCAATGCAGTCCGGACTGGTATACGGTCACATGGGAGTTGTAGAGTTTATTGTCAGGAAGATGAAGAAGGAACTGGTTGAATACTGCGAAGCCGCAGGGGCGCCTATAACTGAAGACGAAATTCAGGTTATAGCAACGGGCGGACTTGCAACAATGGTTGATCAGGGTGTGGATTGTATAAACTGCGTGGATAAGCTTCTGACCCTGGATGGACTTGAAATGATTTATCGCAAAAACAAGAAATGCAAGAGAAATGCTACCCAGGAAGAAATCGAAAAAGACGATATGCTTTATGAGGGAAAGCTTTAGGGAGTCCGAATGAAGAAGACACTTGCAATCGGTCATATAGAATTAAATAACCCTTTCCTGCTGGCTCCTCTGGCAGGATTTACAGACAAGACAACAAGAGCCCTTTGCGCGGAGCAGGGGGCTTCTTTAACATTCACTGAAATGGTATCCGCAAAAGGTCTCAAATACGGAGATCGCAAAACCCGTAAACTGCTGGAGCTGGAAGAACCTTGGGAGCCGAATTGTGATGGCGATGGTGGAGCTGGCAGCTTACCGGGATATGGTGCCGGCCCACGGTTAACCGGCTACCAGATATTTGGAAGTGAGCCTGATATTCTAATGGCAGCGGCTGAAGAACTTGCAGGCTGCGATAACGCGGTGCTTGATCTGAACTGCGGATGTCCGGTACCGAAAATTGTAAAGAATGGAGAAGGCTCGGCGCTGCTTAAGAATCCGGAGCTGCTGTACGAATGTGTAGCTGCTATGGTTACGGGAGCCCAGCGAGGGGCCGGTGCAGACTCTGTAGGGGACAGTCAGCCAAAGCCTGTAACTGCGAAAATACGTATGGGCTTTGAACTTGGAGAAAATGTGGCAGCTGAAGCAGCCATGGCAATTGAAGCTGCAGGAGCATCGGCGATTACAGTTCACGGAAGGACCCGACAGCAGTATTATGAAGGTAAGGCTGACTGGGATGTTATTGCTGAGGTAAAAAAGGCTGTAAGCATTCCGGTAATCGGAAACGGCGATGTGCGCAGTGGCGAAGATGCAATCAGAATGATGGCGGAAACCGGTTGCGACGGAGTGATGATAGCAAGAGGAGCCCTGGGGAACCCATGGATTTTTCAGGAAGCAAGGGCTTTGTGGGAAGGTGCAAAACCAGCAGATATCATTATGCTGGAGCAGCGACCAAAGGCCGAAAGAATAGAAATGCTTATTCGCCACATTGATATGGTATGTGCCGATAAGGGAGAACGAATTGGAGTAAAGGAAATGCGAAAGTTTGTAGGATATTACACTAAAGGACTTCACGGGGCAACGGCTATTCGAAGAAATGTCAATACAATAGAAAGTGCAGACGAAATGAAAAAGATCCTGATTAATATTCTGCTGGTTGAGAAAACTCCCACATACTGAGCAGGCATTGAAAGCTGCTGCAGTATTATTGTCCATGCGGCTACCGTCCCCTTGCTCCGGTTGTTTGTTGTCATTGCTCTATTGCCTACATGTATACTATACATAAAAACAGACATGCTATACAGCATGTCTGTTCATTATTTTCTGTTTAGAAGTCAACTTTCGAAGTGTTCTTCCAGATTCCAAGTCTTTCAGCGTCCTTTACCAGATCCTCTCTGAAATCAGGATGTGCGATGTTTATAAGAAGCTCAGCTCTCTCCCAGGTGTTCTTGCCCTTCAGATTGGCAATACCGTATTCAGTTACAACGAAATTTGTAGCTGTACGAGGAGTTGTTACAATACTGCCGGCAGTAAGAGTAGGCTTTATCAGGGATTCCCTGGTTCCGTCCTTCAATGTTCTTGTGGAAGGAGTGCAGAGGAAGCTCTTGCCACCCTTGGAGGCGTATGCTCCGAGAACGAAGTCAAGCTGTCCGCCGGTTCCGGAAACCTGACGGGCGCCAGCTGATTCAGAACACACCTGCCCGTAAAGGTCAACCTGGATACAGCTGTTGATCGAAATGAAGTTGTCTATCTGTGCGATTGTTGAAATATTGTTTACATAGTCAACGGGAGCACTGCAGCAGATAGGATTGTCATCGATAAAATCATACAGGCGCTTGGTTCCGCCGGCAAAGGTATATACAGCCTTGCCTCTGTCTGTAGGCTTGTTGCCTGTAAGTTTGCCCGCCTCAAAGAGATCCACATATGCGTCAACAAACATCTCAGTATGTGCGTTTATATTTCTAACATCTGAGTCAGCAAGCATTGAACCGATAGCGGAAGGCAGTGCACCGATTCCCAGCTGCAGGGTGCTGTGCGATCCGATCTGTGAAACAACGTTTTCTGCAATGTATCTTTCAACCTTGGTTGGTTCCTTGGTCTTCAGTTCATCCATCGGTGAGTTTGAACCTTCAACTACATAGTCGATTCCGAAAAGGTTAAGCTGGGTCTGATGGCCATGAGCAATAGGCATGTTTTCGTTTACTTCTACGACAATCTTCTTTGCACTTTTGATTACGCCCCATATATCTGCAACCTGAGGTCCGATGTTGAAGTTGCCGTGTTCATCCATAGGCGCAACCTGGAAGAAAGCGATGTCAAGGCCGCTGTCATTATGCTGCCAGTATTCAGGCAGTTCATTGAACATCATTGGGATGTACCAGCAACGTCCAGCAGTATTCATCTTGCGGTCAAAGGCACTGAAGTGAGCTGATGCGAAACGAACTTTACGGTTGTCATCTGTTGCCAGAAATGTTTCAAAGTGCTTGTTTCTTACACCTACGGTACTGACAATTTCCACATTCCACAGCTCTTCTGCGCGTTTGGCAAGGGCTGCATCGATATCTTTAACGGTTCCCAGGCCAAGCCCGAAATGGATACGGTTGTTGTTGTGAACCATTTCTGCGGCCTGCTCAGCTGTAATTAGTTTTTCTCTGTATTTCTGTTTTAGTAATGATGTTTTATACATTTATATCCTCCGCTTGATATTTTATTAACAAACTACCCACATAGTCTAACATCTTCGAACTTTAAAGTAAATAGAAAAAAATAGTTTTGATGTAAAACCAAAACTATTTTTTAACAATTCTGTTATCAAAACATGAAAAACCGATTTCTGCTGTTGTTTTATCCCCAGAGTTCTTCATCTGTAGGAACGTGATTGTCCGGCATGAAGCGGGCAATTCTTGATACGTTCATCAGATGATGGTAGTTCAGGTTTTCGGAGATGGAGTTATGTCCCCATGATCCGCAGCCCAGTGTATTAGTAGGGTTCAGGCCGTTGAAGTATGATCCGCCGGCTGAGTTTGCACTGCACTGGTTAATTACAAAACGTGATACGCAGAGGTTTTCTCCAACCTTTGCAATATGTTCTTCGCTGTCTGAATGGAATGATACGCTGTGACCCTTTCCGTCCTTTTCCAGATTTTCTGCAGCAATTCTGATTGCGTCGTCCAGATCCTTGTAAGCGTAAGCGCTGATTACAGGTGCCATCTTTTCTCCGCCGAGAACGTCGGTCAGACCGGTGCCTTCTGCAACTGCAACGATAACCTTTGTGTCTGCAGGGATTTCGATGCCTGCCAGTTCAGCAACCTTCTGGCATGACTGTCCAACTGAATGTCTGTTAGTCTTGCCATCTTCAAAGAGTGCGTCGCGAACCTTTTCCAGATCTTCTTTGTCACGAACAATGAATCCGCCGTTTGCTTCGAATTCCTTCAGGATGTTTTCGAAGTCTGCTTCTGGGCAGATAACACTCTGCTCTGCTGAGCAGATAATGCCATAGTCATATGAACGACCCTTGATGATCTTAGGAACTGCTTCCTTATAGTCATAACCTTCGTCGATAATGCACTGTACGTTTCCTGCGCCAACGCCCAGAGCAGGTCTGCCGGAGCTGTATGCTGCGTTAACCATTCCTGCGCCGCCTGTAGCAACAACAACGTCTGCGCTTGAGATCAGGTTGCGAGTGTTTTCTCTTGAATGTTCGTCCAGAATCTGAATCAGGTTTTCAGGATAGCCTGCCTTTGCGAGGGCTTCGTTCATCATTTCAACAACCTTAGTTGAGCACTTCACGGACTTGTGGTGAGGTGTAATGATGATAGCGTTTCCGCACTTGAGAGCGAACATTGAGTTGCTCATTGGAGTAACGATAGGGTTCGTGCAAGGTGTGATTGCAGCAACAACACCCATTGGTTTTGCAACTGTAGTGATGCCTGTTTCCTCATCGGTTTCCAGGATGCCGCGGGACTTCTTATTTCTCAGATTGTTCCACACGATGCCGGCCTTCTGCCTATTCTTGGCATACTTGTCCTCAACGTTTCCCATGCCGGTTTCTTCAACAGCGATTTCTGCGAAGTACTGAGCGTTTTCATAAACAACTCTGCCGATGGTCTGAACAGCCTTGTCAACCTGTTCCTGGCTCATCTTCTCGAATTCAGCCTGAGCCTTTCTGGCTCTCTCGATATAACCGTTAATATATTCCTGACTATCCATTTGTGCACCTCCTTGGATAATAGCATTTTTTACATCCAGCAATCATTATACAAACTAATACCAAGGCTTTCAAGGGTTTGCAAAAGCAGTCTTGCCGAGCAATTGCACAAAAAATGTACTGTATTTTTGTGTCCTGATATCGTGCTAAAGCAGTATGCAGATTAAGGCAATAAAAAAGCCCGGCTTGTGCCGGGCCCGTCATTATGCTTTAACTCTGTAGGATGAAACATTCAGTACAGTTTCCCCGTCAATCTGCAGGGCACATGGTTCGTTGAATTTAACTTCAATTTCCTTGCCCTTCATGATGGCTACCATTTCAGGATGCTGGATATGAGTTCCCTGGAAAATGTTCGGGAACACCTTCAGAGCCTTCAGCTTGGAACCGCAGTGGTAAACAACGCATGAAAGCGTGTTGCCATGTCTGTCCTGATCCGGTGCGATGTCCATGCCGCCGCCGTAATATCTGCCTTTCATGGAAGGTGCCAGCCATACGTTTCTGAATTTATATTCTTTACCGTCAACATTGATTACTGCCTCCCTTTTTCTGAAGTGAAAAAGCAGTCCCTTGATGGCGATTGATGTATAGTTGATTGGCTTTGTGCTGCCGGTTTCCTTGATCTGGTCTGCAACTTCGCAGCAGTAACCATCGATTCCGTAGCCGATGCCGTTGATGAATTTCTTCTCCATGCCGTTAACGTACACTGCCGGAACGTTCTTCATGTATTCGTTCAGAAGGACTTCGTGCCCGTCCC
>JAKSSH010000062.1 GCA_024403155.1 Clostridia bacterium
AGCCTGAACCTGGGTATTCCGGGAATAATGTACGTAGGCGCAATGTGCGGAGTAATCGGCGCATTCTTATATGAGTCCAGCTGCGGCGGACAGGTAGTTCCTTTCCTGGCAATAATGATACCGTTTATCACATGCCTGATTGGCTCCCTTCTTATGGGACTTCTGTTCTGTTTCCTGACGGTAACACTGAAGTGTAATCAGAACGTAACAGGCCTGGCAATGACCACATTTGGTGTTGGCTTCGGTAACTTCTTCGGAGGTTCACTGGTAAAGCTTACAGGAAGTGCAATACCTTCAATCGCACTGTCAGCTACAAGCAAGTGTTTCAGAAAGTCACTGCCGTTTGCTGATGACTGCGGATGGTTCGGACATATTTTCCTGTCATACGGATTCATGACATATCTGGCAGTTCTAATTGCAATCGTTACAGGTTTCATTCTTGCAAAGACAAGAATAGGCCTGCAGCTGAGAGCGGTTGGTGAAAACCCTGCAACAGCAGACGCTGCCGGAATCAATGTTGATAAGTATAAGTACTTTGCAATCTGCATCGGATGCATGATTGCCGGTCTGGGCGGACTGTTCTATGTAATGGATTATGCTAACGGAGTTTGGTCAAACGACGCATTCGGTGATAGAGGATGGCTGGCTATCGCACTGGTAATCTTCACACTGTGGAAGCCAAACATTGCAATATTCGGATCAATCCTGTTCGGTGGTC
The DNA here is from genome assembly GCA_024403155.1 of Clostridia bacterium. GTDB lineage: Bacteria > Bacillota > Clostridia > Peptostreptococcales > Anaerovoracaceae > Lentihominibacter. The sequence continues at coordinate 719 of JAKSSH010000062.1, forward strand.
TTTACATCCTGAACCTGTATATTCCGGGAGCAACAATGGCTGTTAAGGAACTCTGGAAGATGCTGCCGTACGTAGTAACAATTTTAGTACTTATCATCACAAGCATGCGCAGAAAACGTGAGCATCAGCCACCTGAAGCTCTGGGTCTGCCATACTTCCGAGAGGATCGATGAACTGGTATAAACATAATAATAAAGCCCCGAGAGGGAAGACGCTTCGGTGTCTTTCTCCGCGGGGCTTTTTTTAATCAAATAAATACAAATTGAACTAGCAGCATATAGATTACCGTTCCTGCGATAATACTGATGAGGGTGTTGCGGCGCCCATTCCTGCAGTGTTGAAGCTGAGAGCCGCTCCTGCCAGAGAACCCAGGGCAGTTCCTATTGCCCAATATGCATAGTCCATTAACGATACGTAGAAATAAAACTTCTTCCTGCTACCTTCGGTCATGTCTTTGCATGAAAGATCATTGCTGACCAGAGCGTATGTCTCATCCGACAGGGAGAAAATAAGAAAAGGCTTCTTTGGCACACCCTTGTACTTGTCCACCATGGATATTCCGTAAAACAGGTGTCTGGCGTTAACAGCCAGAGTTGTGAGCAACACAGTCAAAAGCGAAGCTCCTCCTGTCAGAAGGCCTATGGCTACAAACTGCATTGTTCCCGCATAAAGAAAAAGACTCAATCCAAGAGACCAGAGAATGCCGAATCCTTTGGATGCCATAATCATACCATAGCCGATGCCCAGTACTATGTATCCTGAAAGCACAGGAATTGTGGCTGTGAAAGCTTTCTTGATGATTTCCATATTTTCCATTATAGCATACCTTTTTTGGGACAGGGGGCTGTGTTATAATTAAATCATGTTAAAGATATTCCACGGACCGGAAGGCCTCAACAAGGAAAAGTTCATATTTGACCACATCAACCCGGACAGAAAGACCATTCTGATTGTGCCTGATCAGTTCAGTCTCCAGATAGAAAGAGCCGCTCTGGAATACTTCAGAGAGAAATCCGGGAGAACGGCGCTTCTGAACCTGATGGTAACGGACTTCACAGTGCTGGGTCATAAGGTGGTAAAGGAAGCAGGAGGCAGAGAACCGGAGCTTATAGACAAGTACGGTCGTCATATGCTGCTTAGCGTTCTGATTTCAAGGCTTGCAAAGGCAGGCCGGCTTAGCGTGTATCAGAACATGGGGAATAAGACTTCCTTTGCAGCAGAAACCAACCAGCTGATTTCCGAAATGAAGAGATACGGGGTAAAGCCTTCGGACCTGGAGACGGCCCTTGATAATACGGAAAGCTATCTGAGACTTAAGCTTACAGATATAGAAAAGATTTACGCGGCATACGAGGATTCGATTGAAGGCAGATTTACCGACTCGGAGGATTACGTTACATTCTATGGTGAACTCATGGAGGAGTCTTCTCTCATTGAGGGGGCAGAAATCTGGGTTTATGGTTTTGATACATTTTCACCGCTGAATCTTAATGTAATAGGCAACCTTCTTGCAAGGGCAGACTCAATGAATGTTGTTATGACATGGACAGACAATTGTGAGAAGGATGCCAGGGTTCTTACTACAGGTGGTGGCGAAGGTCTGTTTGACCTTACTGCTTATGTGATGGACAATCTGGAAGAACTGGCTAAAGCAGGTGAGTCTGGTTTTGCAAGAGAAGAGATATGCTGCGAAGAAAGAGAAACTGTCTGGAAAGACGGGATCCCTGAATGCACCCTGGCACAGGCTTCCAATATGTATGCAGAGGCTGACAGAGTTGCAGCTCACATTGTGAAACTGACTAGAGATAAGGGCTACAGATATGGGGATATCACTGTAATATGTAACGACATGGATATTCGCGGCGGAATTCTGAAGAGAACTCTGGACAGATGGGGAATACCTGCCTTTGCAGACAGAAAGAGACGTGTTCTTCATCAGCCGGTTGTAAGATTCATCCTGTCTTTTTTGGATGTGATTGCCGGTGGCTATGACGGGAATGCCATTATGGAGATGATTAGCGCCGGACTTATGGGCTGGTCCAGAGAAGATGAAGAACTTATTAACAACTATGTAAATGAAGCGGGAATCCGCTCTTCAAAATGGAAAAAGGAATTCATCTGGGCAGGAAAGGACGGACGCAGGGTAAGATATTCACCTGAGGATCTGGAACGCTTAAATCAGATGAGGGCACAGATTGTGGCCATCACTGAGAAGGCCAGAGATGAAATGGGAAGAAGAAACAGCGCCGGAGAGAAAATTCGTGGGTTGTATGAATTCCTCGAGAATGATTTTCAGATAACAACAAGAATTAAAGAACTGATTGATAAGCAGAATGAACTTGGTCTTGCTGAGGGCGCAGCTGAAACTGCCCAGAGCTGGAACATGATATGCGGGCTATTCACTCAGATTATCCGGGTAATAGGGGAGGACCAGCTCAGCAACGCTCAGCTGCAGCAGATTTTAACCTGCGGCTTTGAAGAAATGGAAATCGGACTGGTGCCTACCAGCACGGACTGCGTGATTATAGGTACTCTCCAGAGGACCAGAGTAAGCAGAACCAGATCACTGATTGTGGCGGGAGCAAATGAGGGAATACTGCCACTTCAGCCAGGCGATACAGGATTGCTGACAGAAAGGGAACTGGACACTCTGGAAGAGCTGAAACTGAGCATTTCAAAACGTGAAGAAGTAAGACAGCAGGAGGAACAGCTGGCAATCTACAGAATGTTCTCGCTGCCATCTGAAGATCTGTTTGTAAGCTGCAGCCTGGCAGATCAGGAAGGCAAAACTGCAACGGCTTCGGGAATTTTCACAGTGCTTTCAGAAATGGGAATTGAGGTTCTGGGAGACCTGGGAAGAAATGATATTACAGAGATGATAAGCTCCAGAAAAGGAACTATGACCTACATGGCAGAAGCCATGCACGGTTTCCTTGAGACTGGAAATATAGATAAAGAATGGCTGGCGGTGATGAACTGGTTTGCCGAAAACGATGAAGAAGCCTTGGCTGCAATCCGCCAGGGGCTGGAGTATGACAACAAGCTTGAGGCTCTGGGAAGAGCCCTGGCAGAGGATCTTTATTTTGGCGATAAGGATGCTATATTAGTAAGCGCCAGCAGACTGGAAAGTTACAGCGGATGTCCCTTTAAGCATTTTGTGGAGAAGGGCCTTAAGGCGGAAGAACCTCGTGGCTTTGAGATAGATGGAAGATCCAGAGGTGATGTATTCCATAAGGCACTTCAGGTGCTGTCAATGAAGCTTACACCGGACGATGGAACGCCTGTAACGGATCCGTCATCTCCATGGATGACCATAACAGAGACGGAATGCAAGGAGGCTGTCAGTGAAATCGTCATGGAGGATACTGCAGATTATCGTGAAGGAGTTTACCAGAGTGATCCGGAGAGCAAATTGCAGCTCGAAATACTGATAGATAATTGCAGCGAAATGGCCTGGTCCATGATAAGACAGATACGTAAAGGCAAGGTTTCCCAAATGCATTTCGAAGAGCCTTTTGGATTCAGCGGGTCCAGACTTGAGCCTATTGAAATCCGGCTTGAAGGAGGCAAGAAGGCCATACTGCAGGGGAAGATAGATAGGATTGATGTAATTGATGTTGGAAATGACAAGGCCATTAGAGTCATTGACTATAAAACCGGAAACGAAACCATTAGAAAAGAATATATAGAAAAGGGGTATAAACTCCAGCTTATGATCTATATGAATGCTGCTGGTGGAGATGCTCAGCCGGCAGGAGTGTTCTATTTCAAAATAAAAGATCTGGATACAAATGCAGATAACGATGGCACTCCTGAACAGAAAGGAACCACTGTGGCCGATAGAATTGATAAGGACTGCAGACTTGAAGGCGTGTTCGTAGAAGATGAGAGTATGATAAAGGCCATGGATGAAACCATTGTGCCTAAGTCCTCAAGCGTGGTAATTCCCGTACAGCAGCTGAAGGATGAATCCTTCAAAGCATATAGCGACAGCGAGATGCTTTCTCGGGATGAGTTCAACGAACTTATGATTAAAACTCAGGAGCAGGTAGACCGCATCTGTCACGAAATACAGAATGGCGTAATAGAAATAAAGCCTAAACGGGAAAAGGATAAGGATTCCACAGGTTCATACAAAAACGCCTGCACTTTCTGCGACTACAAGAGCATATGTCTCTTTGATACAAGCTTCAGAAGCTGCAGGTATGAGTTGGTATAAAAAAGCCGAAACCTGGTTCAATTTTCGGTGCTATTCAGATGCTGATGTTCCTTCCGGTTCAGTCTTAAGGGCGAAAACGCTTAGTTTTATTTTTACAAAAGAGGGGTACATATCATGAAGAGAAACCGACGTAAACGACGTTCTATTATTTTAATTATTCTTGTAATTGCTGCAGCTTTAGGTATTGCAGTATTTTACTATCTCACTACTCCGCAAATTACTCTTACCGGTGAGAAGGTAATGGAAGTCACAATGGCTGACGGCTACAAGGAGCCTGGAGCGGAGGCAAGATTTTCATTCAAGGATATAAGCAAATACATTGTTATTGACTCCCATGTTAACGACCGCAAGGTGGGAACCTATAAGGTTATCTATTCAGTAGAATATCTGGGTAAGTCAGACGAGAAGGAACGAATTGTAAATGTAGTTGACAGAGAGCCTCCTGAAATCACACTTACAGGCGGTAACACAATAGAACTGCGTCCCGGCCAGAAATTTACGGATCCGGGAGCAACGGCAATAGACGATTCAGATGGAGATGTAACGGCAAATATCGCCGCCAAGGGATTTGTTGACATATATAACAAGGGCACCTATGAAGTCGAATATTCCGTATCCGATTCCTACGGCAATGAGGGAAAAGTCGTTAGGTCAATCACCGTAAAGGGTGAACCTTTAGAAATGGAAAAGAAAACAATCTATCTGACCTTTGACGATGGTCCTAGCACTGAAGTAACAGCTCAAATTCTAAAGGTTCTAAAAAAAGAAAAAGTTCCTGCAACTTTCTTCATAATAGATTACGGCAATGACAAGGATAAAATCAACTTGCTCAAGCAGGCCCTCAAGCAGGGTTGCACAATAGGCATTCACGGTTATTCCCATAACTACAGCGAAATATACGCATCAGTTCCGGCTTTTATGAACAACATAGCAATGCTCCATGACAAGGTCAAGCTAGATCTGGGCTACGATGCTTTTGCAATAAGATTCCCGGGTGGCAGTTCTAACACCGTAAGTAAAGACTATAAAAAGGGAGTTATGACGAAACTAGTGAGAACGGTTCAGAAGGAAGGCTACATGTACAACGACTGGAACGTAGACTCCACAGATGCATCCGGAAACAACGTGGCTGTAAAAAGCCTGGTAGATTCCGTAAAGAGCGAGTGCAATCCTGAGGACTACAACGTAATCCTCATGCACGACTCCGATGCCAAGGAAACTACTGCAAAAGCGCTTCCAATAATAATTAAATGGGCCAAAGAGGAAGGCTACAGTTTCAAGGCAATGAAGCCCGATTCCCCTACTGTTCATCACGGCGTAAACAACTAAATGAGTAATTTCTCCTACATACGTATGCTTTAATTAATCATTGAAATTGTTTCCTTTTAATGATGGGATTATGAGAATTATTTTTTTCGGGCAAATAGGGTAAAAGCATTATGAAATTGTTTGGTAAAGAAGAAATAAACACATCAAGGCAATTTGAATTTGATATGGCAAAAGCTGTGTGCATTCTGGGTATGGTCTTCGTACATTGCTTCGAGACGCTGTCCTGCGGCGATGCGGAAGGTGGAGTAACATACTACATATTTGTTATTGTGCTGGATGCAATATTTGGTGCAGGCACGTTCATGATATGTATGGGTCTTGGAATCACATACAGCTGGAAAGATAATGCCGATAAGCTTCTCCGAAGAGGTGCAATCATTTTTGTGTTGGGCTATGTTCTGAATATTGTTAGAGATGCATTGCCATGCTTAATTCTTATCCCCTTTGGAGAAAGTACAATTGAAGAATCGATAATCGGAGC
>JAKSSH010000063.1 GCA_024403155.1 Clostridia bacterium
TTGGGATTAGAGATTAATGAGGTTATCAGGGGATAACCACAATTAAATTTTAGCCTAGAATCATTGCAAAATCAAGACTTTTTTGATTTTGCATTTTTCTATTTGTTATGGTGAGCATTGAAATACTCAAATGTTGATCTTGCCAGACCTCTTTCGAAAAGGTTATCACTCTCTTCGCTGATGTCTTCATAGTCCTTGCGCAAAACCAATCTTATACTTTATGGGCTAATTATCCCATAAAAAAGAGGCTCATGTGAGCCTCTTTCCTTATTATCCGCAGATAGATTACTTATCTTCTTCGTCAAATGCTGAAGCAACGATTGCCAGACCAGCTTCGATCTGTTCGTCAGTTACTACCAGTGGTGACAGAATTCTGATAACGTTGTTGAATGTTCCAGCTGCTTCAAGCATCAGGCCCTTATTCATAGCGTTCTGAATTACTCTGCCAGTCAGGTCAGCATCAGGTTCCTTAGTTGCAGGATCCTTAACGATTTCAAGACCCATCATAGCGCCTGTTCCTCTGATGTCGCCGATTGCAGGGTGCTTCTTCTGGATTTCCTTCAGGCCAGCAGTGATCTTGTCAGCAATGTGCAGTGCCTTTGCAGGGAAGTTATCTCTCTTCATAACTTCGATAACCTTCAGTGCTGATACAGCTGCCAGTGCATTTGCGCCATAAGTTCCGCCGATTGTACCAGGGTTAACCTTGTCCATGATTTCCTTACGTGCAACGATTGCTGAAAGTGGAATACCACCAGCGATTGACTTAGCTGTAGTCATGATATCAGGAGCTGCTCCTGCTTCTGCGAAATATTCTGAAGCGAACATTCTTCCTGAACGTGCCCATCCGCACTGTACTTCGTCGCATACCATCATGATGCCGTACTTGTCGCAGAGAGCTCTAACTGCCTTAACCCATTCGATTGGTGCAGGAATGAATCCGCCTTCGCCCTGTACAGGTTCGAATACGATTGCTGCGCACTGATCTGCAGGAGTTACTTCGATGAATGCTTCTTCCAGCTTTTCGATGTAATACTTGATTGCATCTTCTTCGTCCATTCCGCCTGGTGCTCTGTACAGGTTAGGGAATTCTACTCTGTATACGCCATCAGGGAAAGGTCCCATGCCCAGAGCATATGACTTCTTAGCTGTCATAGTCATAGTCAGAGCAGTTCTTCCGTGGAATGCGCCTGTGAATACGATGATATTTGGTCTGCCAGTGTAGTTTCTAGCTACCTTTACTGCGTTTTCGTCAGCTTCTGAACCTGAGCAAACGAAGAATGCCTGCTTTTCGTCACCCTTTACTGGAGCGATCTTGCAGAACTCTTCTGCCAGTGCTACGTATGGTTCGTGAGTAGTGATATTGAACATTGAGTGGAAGTAGTTGTCAGCCTGAGCCTTTACTGCTTCGATAAGTTCAGGATGTGAGTATCCAATGTTCAGTACGCCAACGCCTGCAATCCAATCCAGGAAGATGTTGCCATCAACGTCTTCAAACATAGCGCCTTCGCCTCTTTTGATAACTGCCTTGTAAGCAGTTCCGATTGCCTTAGGTGTTGCCTTTGCTCTTCTCTCAATCAGCTTCTGCGCATTAGGTCCTGGCAGTGGAGTTGAGATTTTAGGTAATGCTGTTCTTAATTCTGACATAATTATTTCCTCCTTGAAATTTATTGTCATTTATTAAATGTAGACATTGTCAAGCGCGTGGGTATAGTCTCCACGTATATTGATATTTTACCACAAAGCATGATTAATAATATCACTTCTTTGCTGTATTTCTCATACTAAGTTATTTCTTTTACTGCTGCTTGGTTTTCTGATGCTGCAGTTTTTCTTCTTCTCTGGCCTGTCTCAGTTTTTCTATCTGTTCCTCACTGAGATTAATCCCTTCATCGTCGCCGCTTTCAGAAATTACAGCACCCAGATTAATTGCGGATTTTTCCAGTTCCAGAATCAGATTGTTAATCTTAGCCAGCTTTTCAGGGTCCGTTGTGGCATCAACATTGAGGTTGGTGTTGTAAACAATATCCTCAAGTCTTCTTCTCACATTGTAGAGGTTGTCACGAGCGTCATTGATTGTCTTCTCGTCAACTGCCTCTGCAATGGCTTCCTTCATGCTGATAACTTCGCTGCCGCCAACTTCAAGTTCAAACTCGCTGTTGACATTTACTGCAATCGGCTCATAACCAATCTGCTCCTTCACAGTTTTTGCAAATTCCAGCTTAACATCCGGTTCGCCGTGAACCAGGAATATCTGCTTAGGTGCCTGCTGGAATCCTCTCAGCCAGTCAATAAGTCCGTTCATGTCTGCGTGACCTGAGAAACCTTCCAGATTATGAATCTTGGCGTTAACCTGAATCTTTTCGTTAAACAGTGTAATTTCCTTCTGTCCTTCCACCAGGCTTCTTCCCAAAGTTCCCTCTGCCTGGTAGCCTACGAATATTACGCTGTTTCTGGCATCCCACAGATTGTGCTTCAGGTGATGTCTGATTCTTCCTGCTTCGCACATGCCACTGGCGGAGATGATTACCTTCGGTTCCTTGTCGAAGTTCAGCCACTGTGATTCCTCAGTCGACTGGGTGAACTTCAGGTTGTCGAATTCAAGCGGATTGTCTCCCCTGCTGATGTAGTCCTTGGTATCTTCATCAAATACCTGAGCGTTGTTCTTGAACACTTCTGTTGCAGCAGATGCCATTGGGCTGTCGATATAAACCTTGACCTGCTGCAGTTTCTTCTGACGTTCGTCCTTAGGATTGTCATAAATCTTGTTCAGTTCGTAAATAAGTTCCTGTGTTCTGCCAACTGCAAATGACGGAATAACCGTATTGCCGCCCCGTTCTGCTGTTTCAACTATTATGTCGATCAGGTTGTTTACGTCCAGAGAGTTCTCCGGATGAAGTCTGTTTCCGTAGGTTGTCTCCATGATAACATAGTCTGCCTTCTTGATTATGGTCGGGTTTCTCAGAATCGGTCTTTCCATTACTCCCAGGTCTCCTGAGAAAACGATCTTAGAAACGGCATCCTTGCCGTCCTTGCTCTTGTCTTCAACCCACAGCTCTATTTCTCCTGAACCTAGAATGTGTCCTGCATCGTTAAATACGATTCTCATTTCATCATTCAGTTCAATGAGCTGATCATAAAGCACAGGTCTGACATACTTAAGCGCTTCCTCGGCATCTCTTTCTGTATAGAGAGGTTCTACCAGCGGACGTCCTGCACGTTCATTTTTTCTGTTCTGCCATTCAGCTTCCTGTTCATGAATATGACCGCTGTCCTTCAGCATGATTCCCAGAAGATCTGCTGTAGCATCTGTACAGTAAATCAGTCCCTTGAATCCTCTCTTAACCAGAAGCGGAATTCTGCCGCAGTGGTCAATGTGGGCATGGCTCAGAATCAGGTATTCTATCTCGGAAGGATCAAACGGGAACTCTTCATAGTTCATTGCCTCCTGAGCCTTACCGCCCTGATACTGTCCGCAGTCCAGCAGAACCTTATGATTCTCAGTTGTGATCAGATGGCAGGATCCTGTAACTCCTGTTGTTGCTCCACAAAATTGAATTTTCATTACTATACCCTCCGTTTATTCAATAACTCTTTTTATAAGGCTCGGCTTTGTTACTTCTATTTTGCCGAACTCAAATGCCGCCAGAGCCTCTTCGGCACCCTTCTTCAGCTTTTCTTTATCGTTAGCATATGCCGTGAACAGCAGCTCGCCTTTTTCTACTGAATCTCCAATTTTCTTATTCAGGACAATTCCTGCAGACATATCAACTGAATCTTCTTTCTTCTCTCTGCCTGCTCCGGTATGCTGGGATGCCAGACCTATTCGCAGAGCATCTACACCGGTGACAAATCCCTTTACAGGTGATTTCACCTCTATACTGTGAGCCGGCTGAGCCATAAGTTCATAATTATCTGCTATTTCAGGATCTCCACCCTGACCGACAACAAATTCTCTGAATTTGTCCAAAGCTTTACCGCTGTCCAGCATTTCCTTTGCAATTTCCTTGCCCTTTAATACGGCATCATTTGTTTCTTCACGAGCATTTCCTGCAAGTCCTCCGGCAACTATCATTGCTCCCGCAAGGTTAATTGACAGCTCTGTTACATCTTCCGGTCCGCAGCCCTTCAGAACATCAATTGCCTCCTGAACTTCCAGTGCATTTCCCACCGCATTTCCGAGAGGCTGATTCATATCCGATATTATTGCTATGGTTTTCTTGCCACTGGCCTTACCTATTTCAACCATCGAGCGGGCCAGTTCTTCAGCTTCAGGAATCGTTTTCATGAACGCCCCGGTTCCACACTTCACATCCAGAACGATCGCATCACTGCCTGCTGCCAGTTTTTTACTCATAATGCTTGATGTTATGAGAGCCAGGCTCTCTGTTGTCCCCGTAACATCTCGAAGAGCATATATTTTCTTGTCCGCCGGTGCCAGATTGCCTGTCTGACCGATTACCGCAATGCCTCTTTCATTTACGGCACGAATAAATTCATCATTTTCTATTGAAGTTCTGAAGCCGGGTATAGATTCCATCTTGTCAACTGTACCGCCGGTAAATCCCAGACCTCTGCCGCTCATCTTTGCAATCGGCACGCCTGCCGCTGCCGCAATGGGGGCAACTATGAGAGTTGTTTTATCCCCAACGCCACCGGTTGAATGCTTATCAACTTTAATGCCTTCTATTCCACTGAGATCCATAACGTCGCCGGAATCTCTCATTATTTCTGTTAAAGCAACTGTATTCTCCTTACTCAGTCCCTTAAGAACAACAGCCATGAGAAATGCGGACATCTGATAATCCGGAATAGTACCTGCAGTAAATCCTTCTACCATAAATGAAATCTCATCTCTGGTCAGAGTTTCACCATTTTTCTGTTTTGTAATAATATCAACAACGTTCATTTACTGCCTCCTGCAAAACCAATCCTGCCAATATTCTAAAATCCCGTCAGTTCCTGATACAGTTTCTTTGCCTTTGAGTCCGTAAGACCGCTGACAAAATCTATAACCATATGAAATCTCAGGTAGAGATTATACACATCATCATCTGTTTTTCTCTGGTCGTAATCATCGAGATATTTGTCCGGGAATATCCGTATGTACCCTGTGTCAATTCTGTTCTGCTTATCTCTGCAATCCTCCTCATGCCAGTAAACGCAGGCTGGAACAAATCTGTCCAGAAGTTCCATAATAATTCTGTTTCCTGCAAGTTCTGTCTTGAGTTTTCCTGATTCTGTATACACGTAACGAGCCATGAGCCGCTTATATATCTTTATTGTGATGCTGTGGAATCCCACGTCCAGCAATTCTCCCCTGAAGCTTCCGTCCATAATCTGATTATAGTATTTGAAGAAGCTGTCTGCAGCGCTGTAGATAAACCATCTCTTCACAAATTTAAGAAAGCGTATGGTGTTTCTCAGGCGTTCTTCATCCGTTCCGGCTTCCATAACGACTTTTTCCTGTTTCCTGAGCAGATCTTCTGTAATCATAAGCTGCAGTTCCTGTTCCTCATCCGGTTCTGCCTTTGCATATTCAGCCTGCATTATTTCAAAGGCCTCATTACAGAACCTGACAAGTTCCATTTCACTTACAACCTTTTCGTTAATAACATCCTCAAGGTCGGATATTACATAACCTATATCGTCTGATGCCTCAAGCAGAAATGCCAGCGGGTACATTTCAACACCTTCAAGTCCGCATTCGTTTCTCACGGAAATAAAGAAATCTTCCTCTGAAAGAAAATATCCCATCTTTTTCATTCTGCCGTCAAATCCGTCAGGATTCATTGTGAGGGAACTTGCTGGGTATTTTATAAGTGAATTGATTACCGAGCAGGTTACATCGAGCTCGCTGGATACACCGTCACGATATGGTCTGCTCAGAATTCTGAGAGTCTGGCAGTTCCCGTTAAATCCCACAAGATCCTTTACCATCTGTTCCGAAAGGACTTCTCTGATTGGCTTTCCTTTATATTCAAAACTGTCGTCTTCAAATTTCTGCCTGAACCAGTTGCCAATAGCTTCTTCGCCGAAGTGACCAAATGGTGTATTCCCCAGATCATGAAGAAGACCGGCTGTAGATAAAATCGTAGAAAAATATCTGGCATAAAGTTCTGATTTATCTCCAAAGAGGTCTGTTTTTTCGTTCTTCCTGGCATTGCTGGCAACCATTGTTCCAAGCTGCCTGCCAATTGAAGAAACCTCCAGTGAATGGGTAAGTCTTGTCCTTACAAAGTCACTGTTTGCCAGGGAGAGAACCTGCATTTTGTCCTGTAAAGCTCTGAATTCTTCACTGCTTATTATTCTTCTGTAATCATTCTCAAATTCATCAACAAAATATACACTCCATGACTGCGGTATCTTTATATGCTCCATTTGTGATTTTGTTGAGAGAAGCTTTTCCCAGTTCATTTTGACCTCCGGAATAAAATCAAAAATATACACATGTATTATACCATGTCAAAGCTTTTACGCAAAATAAAAGAGGCCTCTTTTGAGGCCTCTTCAAAACAGCTTAAATTGTGTTTATTCGTAGTGCTGTTTGATCTTGATGTTCTTTGACATCTTGTGTCCCTTTTTCTTCTTCAGTTCGCCAGGAACGATACATTCCTGAACAGGACATACGTTCAGACAAAGGTGACATCCTACGCAGTTATCTTCAATGAGTTCAGGCTTTCTCTTCTTTTCATTCCATTCGATTGCCTGATGAGCTGCATCGT
>JAKSSH010000064.1 GCA_024403155.1 Clostridia bacterium
TACAGTTTCTGCAGTCTCTTCTTCATGGCCATCATCTCAGGAGGCATAGCCATCTCAAATCCTGCCAGGCTCACGTGATTGTCCTTTTCCTTGATTACACCAGTTTCAAGCAGATAGGCAAAACATGCCGCAACAAGTTTCTTGTCTCTTATTCTTGCGTTAGTACCAAGTCTCGAGCGGAATTCCTCGCTTCCCAGTCCTGCTGACATCTGATTCTGCTTATGATACTCATCCAGAATCTCACAAGCCTTGTTCTTAACACCTTCCAGGTAATCTCTATGAAGGAAGATATCCCCCTTCATTTTCACTGCAAGGCCTCTTTCTAGAATCTCCTCTTCACACTTGCTCCATACCGCAGGAGAAACCTTCAGTTTCTGCATTACTTCCTTTGGAGTAAGCGGCGCAAAACTGTTTTCACTTATTATTGCAGCCGCAATGTCTGCAATATCCCCTTTGTCCTTAATGGCAAGGGTTTTCAGTACTCTCTCATCATTACGCTTGTGCTTGAAAGGATTTTCCTCTATGATTTTTCCTCCGCCTATGGAAATAAGTGGTGAATAAAATCTTATAATAAATCTGTCGTCTCTCTTAAGAGGCAGACTTTCCTCAAATCTCAGCTGACAATAAGCTGTCTCCCCTTTTTCAAGAACATCCCGGTCAAGAAGCACAACCTTTGCCAGAGTCTCGCATGCTCCGCAGTGGAAGTGCACCCTGCTTCCGTTAAGAACGTTCTTCTCCGCATCCTTGAACATGGTGAGAGAACAGTCAACCATCATGGTTGGCGTTATGCTGTCTTCAATCGCAAGCACCGAGCCCTTTGATATTTCTTCTTTCTTAACACCCTGAAGGTTTATTGCAGTTCGCTGTCCCGCGTAGGCACAAGGTACGTTCTCGTTATGAACCTGCACGTTACGTACACGAGCCTTTCTTCCCTCAGGATAAATCATAATGTCCTGGCCCTGTTTAACCTGACCCTCCAGCAAAGTCCCTGTTATTACAGTCCCAAAGCCTTCTATGGTAAAAACTCTGTCAACAGGCAGTCTGAACAGATTGTCACTGTCGTTCTTCAGCTTACCGCTTGCGGCAGTTTCCACTATCATTGCCTTCAGTTCTTCGATTCCAGTTCCATCAAAGGCAGATACCACTGCTTCCGGGGCTCCTTCCAGGAAAGACCCCTTCACCAGCTCTCTGGCATCTTCTTTTACCATTTCTATCCAGTCTTCGTCATCCGCCAGGTCCTTTTTGGTGAATACGATAATTCCTCTGTCGATTCCCAGCATCTGCGTGATCCTGAAATGCTCAACAGTCTGAGGCATCACGCCCTCATCAAGACCGATAACCAGCAGCACCAGGTCGATTCCGCCAATACCCATAAGCATGTTGCTTACGAATCTTTCGTGGCCAGGCACGTCGATTATGGAAATGTTGTAATCACCATAAAGAAAATCAGCAAATCCGTTTTCTATTGTAATTCCACGTTTTTTCTCCTCCTGAAGTCTGTCGGTCTCCATTCCGGTAAGAGCCCTTATAAGGCAGGTCTTACCATGGTCAACATGTCCAGAAGTTCCAACAATTATATTTCTCATTAAAGTTTCCCAAACTTTTCCCCGATTATTTCGTAATCTTCTTCAAATATAGTTCTAACGTCCAGCACAAGCTTGTCGTTTCTGATTCTGCCTATTACGGGCACCTTGCCGGCTCTCAGATACTCCTCAAGCTCATTTGCGCTCTTTCCTTCACATTCTACCGCAAGCACCGGATTTTCAAGACGAACAAGTGGCGCGCTTCCGCCTCCCACAATGCCTTCATCCATTACAATCTCTGCCTTTGCAAAACCGCAGGCATCTTCAATCACCTGCTTCAAAGCACATGCCTTCTCTTCCAGCTCGGACTTTGATGCAGTAAGCTCTCTAAGCACCGGGATGTTCTTAAGCGCATTCTCCGGACTTTGATATTCCTTCAGCGTAGCCTCAAGTGCCGACAGCGTCATTTTGTCCACGCGCAAAACCCTTGCCAGGGGGTGTGCTTTCATCTGTGCGATGTATTCAGCTTTGCCGGCGATGATTCCAGCCTGAGGTCCCCCAAGCATTTTGTCGCCGGAGAACAAAATTACATCTGCGCCGTCTTCCAGGCCTTTCTTTACGCCGGGTTCCTGGATGCCGTAAGGTTCCAGATCCGCCAGAAGCCCTGAACCCACGTCATAGATTACAGGAATGTCGTACTTCTGGCCCAAAGCCTTAAGTTCTTTCACGCTGACCTCTTCAGTAAAGCCCACTATAGCAAAGTTCGAGGTATGAACCTTCATCAAAGCTTTTGTGTTTTCATTTATGTTTTTCTCATAGTCTGAGATTTTTGTCTTGTTTGTGGTTCCGGCTTCAACCAGTGTAACTCCGGATTCAGCCATAATGTCAGGAACTCTGAACGATCCGCCGATTTCCACCAGTTCTCCACGTGACACTATCATCTCGTATCCGCGGCCCAAAGTCGCCATAGCAAGCATAACAGCCGCCGCGTTATTGTTTACAACCATAGCAGCCTCAGCTCCTGTCAGGCTTGTGATCAGTTCTTCAACATGGGAATGTCTTGAGCCGCGCCTGCCCGCTGCCGGGTCGTATTCGATAGTTGAGTAAGCGGAGCATACGTCATTTACCGCCTGCTTTGCGCTTGCGCACAGATTGGCACGTCCCAGATTTGTGTGCAGCACCACTCCAGTGGCGTTTACAACTCGTCTCAGGCTGTTGCAGTCTTCCATCAAAGATTCAGCCAGGGCGTCAACTGCCGCCGCAAAGCTTACTTCAGATGCCTGCGTGATATTTCCTGCAAGGATGTCTTTTCTCATTTTATCTACAACTTGACGTGCTTTTATAGAAATCTGCTCTCTTGTTATATTATCTAAAAAGCCGGTTATTTTTTCGTTATTTGTAAGTTCGTCGATCTTTGGTAATTTTCTTAATAGTTCCTTGTTCATATGTCTCTCGTTTTGTTTCATAAAAAGGCAAACTCCTGCTTTTATATAAAAGGCAGGAGTTGAAAAAGTGGCGGGAGTATGTGAGAATCGAACTCACCTAAGAGGCTTCTAACCCCTCACATGCGGTTTTGAAGACCGAGAGGCACACCAGCACCTATCTACCCCCATAAAACAGGGGAAAACCAACCTGGCTTCCCCTGTGCAAATCTTATTTTTCTAATAACTCTAAAGCGTTCATAACGATTTCTCTCTGACGAGCAGCTTCCTTAGCTGGTGGTAACTGAGGGTTACCAGTTGGGTAAGGGATAGCCTGTGCGCCTGAAATTCTGGCAGCACCAACTGTCTTTGAGATTGGAGTTACTGTACAAATATGAGCTGCAGGGATTCCTGCCTTTTCAATCTGTTTAACTATTGTTGCACCGCAACGTGTACAAGTTCCTCATGTTGAGGTCAGGATAACTCCGTCTACACCTGCAGCAAGAAGATCTTCAGCCATTTCCTGACCGAACTTTGTTGCATCTGCTACTGATGTTGAGTTTCCTGTAGTAGTTAACAGATATGGATATACTGAACCGATAACGCCTTCAGCTTCTAATTCCTTAAGAACCTTGTAAGGTGCTACACGGTCGCAGCTTTCGTTTGCATATACAGGGTCGAATCCTGCGTGTACTGATTCCCACTTACCTGGAGTCAGGCAGTTGTCAGCGCTTAAGTCATACTTCTTCCAGAACTTAGCTGTTGCAGCGTACATGTGGTCAGGGTTTCCTAGAGGTACGATACCACCTGATGTGCAAAGAGCGATCTTTGATTCTTTCAGTGACTTAACTGGAGCAGCTGGAGTAACCTTTTCGTATACAGAAATTTCAAGTTCTGTATCGTATGGTTCGCCTTTCAGCTTCTTAACAAGCATTTCTACTGCACGAGTTGCACCGTCTTTTTCGTGGAATACGTTAACACGCTGTCCCTTTGGATAGTAGTGTTCCTGCTTAGGAGTGCCAAGCTTTTCGCCAGCAAGGATTTTGTTAGCCAGTCCAGCGATTAGTGGAACTGCTTTTCTGATACCAGCTGCTGACTTGTCTGTTTCCATGATGTAGCAGTACTGCTTGTACATTTCTACTGCAGGGTTTTCCCAATATAAACCTGTGATTGCTGGGATATCATATGTCTGCTGTACGAACTTACATACTTCTGAGCAAGCGATACCGAATCTTCCTGCGTTGAAAGCAGGACCAGCGATTACAAGGTCAGGCTTAACATCTTCAACCTGTTCTTTAACAAATTCAAGAGCCTTTTCAATGTTTTCTGCAAAGTAGTTGTCTCCGCAGATGATTGATCTTACGATTTCTGCGTCCTTGATCTGAGGACCCATAGCATTAGCAGGACCGATTTTTCCCTCTTTAGTGAAAGGTTCCTGATATGCCTTGTCTTCTCCACCAATCTGGCCGAAGAACTGGTTTGTATAGAATAAAATTTTCTTCATATCTGAGCTCCTTTCTTATAGAGTTACGCAACCAACTTTAGTGTTGCCCTGTAAGTTATGGCTTCCCATGATTCCGTGGATTTCAAGAAGTAATCTTCCGTCGTCCTGGATTGATGTGATATTACCACCGCAAACACGTTCAACTTCCTTAAGGTTACCAATTGTCTTTTCCATAGCAGGAAGCATTACTGTTGCGTTTGAGTTACCTGTTGATACGATAGCGTTAGCTTCCTGAACTGAGTCTGGAAGTGATTCACTCATACCGTCAACGCCTGCGTCTTCGTTAGTAATGATTACTACCTTAACTCCAGCGTTTTCTAATTCCTGACAAACGATCATAAGGTCAGTTGTAGGATTTCCGAAACCTTCCTGAGAAATTACAACGCCGTCTGCACCTAACATCTTAACTTCTCTTACTGTTAACATTCTGTCTCTGAACTTTTCCTTAAGAGTAGTCATCAGTGGGTTAAGAACGATTCCCATGAAGTTGATTTCTTTTCCGTGAACTTTCAGAAGTTCTCTGATTACTGCATTGTTCTGATGCATGTAAGTTGTAGTCTTTGATCCTGGTGATACGCAGTTACCTGAGATTAATGCTCCGTCCATAACTTCACCTGGAGTAATCATTGTAGGCACCATAACCTTCGCGTCTCTTCCGTAGAAGTAAGTGTCGTGAAGAAGTCCCTGTGCCATACAGTTGTATACGTAAACAACCTTTGGAAGATCAGGATATTCCATGTACTTTTCGCCGATGCTCTTCCATTCAATTGTTTCTGTTTCGTATTCTTCAACGTCGAATCCGATTTCACCGACAAACTTAGCAACCTTGATTCCTGCAAGTCTTACTACTTCTTCGTGGTCATGCTGGTCTACGAAATCTTTCTTTTCGATGATCATGCAAAGGTGATTGATGTGAGAGTAGATTGTGTAATCTTCCATAGGTCCCATCATGTCAATAACACCTTCCTGGAATCCTACGATAGGTCCAGTTGTTGTGATTGCCATATTCTTCAGGCAATATGTGATTCCATCACCTGCTTCCTGCATATCCTCTCTGTAAAGGCCTGGGAAAGCTTCTCCGTCAAGCTTAGCTCTTGGTTCGATTACGTCCTTAACAGGTACGATACGAGTTGATTCGCCTGGTCTTGCAATATCAAAAGATACTGATTCTACCTTGCTGTCTTCAAGAACTAGTTCTTCCAGATCCTTTGGATTTACATGAAGCACACCATCAACGATCTTGTTTTCTGTATCGAACACAATATCTTTGATGTTAATTTTTCTGAGTTCCAGATTCATGTGCTTATTCCTTTCATTAAATGATACTAGCTAAAATTTAAAAGTTGTGGGTTTTTAAATTAAAATGCATCTGTTTCATTAAAGATATACTAAATATAATGCAACAACCATGCCACCGCTGAATAATTTCAGAAATGGCGTTGTTACGGGCTTTTTTGACATAAACCGTGGTTTTTCCGTCGATTCGTTCCCTAAACCGACAGTTTTTCGTCGATTTTGTGGCGAATTATTTGCGTTTTATTCTATTTTTCTATATCTGCAATGCCGTACTTGTTCATCTTGTATTTCAGAGTCTGCCTTGGAATTCCAAGGATTTCCCCTGCATGTGTCTTGTTTCCCTTTGATTTCTTAAGAGCTGCAGTGATTATGCTTCTCTCAAGTTTCTCGATACCGTCTCTCAGGTTCATGTCGCTTTCTGAGAATTCAAGAACAAGCTGACCCTCTGGCGTGTCGCTTTTGGCTTCGCTGATGCCAGAAGCTTTGTTGCTGAGGTAAAGAGGAACTTCGCTCAGCTTAAGCACATTGTTTTTGGTGATGCTCACCATGGACTCGATTACATGCTTCAGTTCTCTGACGTTTCCTTCCCACCCATAGTTCAGGAAAAAGTTTCTCAGTTCATCAGAAATGCCTTCCACATTTTTGGCGTAGCGATTGTTGTATAAGTCAAGATAATTGTCTATCAGATATTCAATATCATTCTTTCTCTCTCTGAGAGGTGGAAGATAAATCATACTTCCTGAAAGTCTGTAGAACAAGTCTTTTCTCAAAATATTGTTTTCCATTGCTTCTACCGGGTCAACGTTCATTGCCGCAATTACCTTTACGTTAACCTTCTTTTCCGCAGATGCACCGATAGGTCTGAAAGTACCTTCCTGAAGCACACGCAGAAGCTTGCCCTGCACGTGGAAAGGCAGCGCATTAAGCTCATCCAG
>JAKSSH010000065.1 GCA_024403155.1 Clostridia bacterium
CCGCGTTTCTGTCTTTTTCTCTTTCAGGAGCATCTTCCGCAAAAGCAGACTGCTTCCCAAAGGCAGACCGGCCCGTTTCTCCAAACAGTGAAAGCTGTTCCTGTCCCTCCCTGTCCATTTCAGATAGAGATAACCCTATAAGGCGAAGTGGCGTTCTGCCATCCCACAGTTCTCTGTAAAGCTTTTTTGCCACCTCATAAACATGAGTGGTATTGTCCGTGGCGGTGGCCAGTTTGTGCTGATGCGAATGCTTCTTCATGTCGTTTCCGCGAATGGTTACGCTGACGCAGAAGCCCTTCACATCATCCCTTCTAACCCTGGCTGCCACATTGTCTGCCAGATGGAGCAGCACGTTTTCCCCTTGCTCCCAGGTGGTTATATTTTCGTCAAAGGTAATCTCATTCCCGTATCCCTTAGGCGCTTCAGGTACATCGTTAACAGGCGATGAGTCTACGCCATTAGCAAAGTTCACCAGCTGTTGTCCCAGTTTGTTTCCCAGGAGAGCCTGTATTGCTGCCGGATCTGCACAGGCAAGATCACCAATTGTATCAACGTGAATCTTCTTTAATTTCTCCACGCTGGATCTGCCGCAAAGGAACAATTCTCCAACCGGCAGCGGCCACATTTTCTCTGCTATTTCCTCTTCAAACAGCGTGTGCACCCTGTCTGGCTTCATGAAGTCACTGGCCATTTTCGCCAGCAGCTTGTTGTGAGCCACACCCACATTCACGGTGAATCCCAGCTCCTCCCGGATTCGATCCTTAAGCTCATGAGCCGTCTTAATCGGATCGGGATGGAGTCTCTTCATGCTGGTCATGTCCAGAAAACATTCATCAATGGAGAACTCCTCCACCACGGGAGTATATTCCCTGCAGATGCTTTTAAAGGCTTTCGAGCACTGTGAATATAGTGCAAAATCAGACTGGACAATTACAAGACCGGGACATTTTCTCACCGCTGCACTTACCGGCTCTCCGGTTACAATTCCAAACTTCTTGGCAGGAATTGACTTGGCCGTAACGATGGATGTCCTTTTCTCAGGATCCCCGCCGATAATTGACGGCACCAGTCTGATGTCCGGCTCCCCGTTTGCAACTCTTCTTGTTGCCTCCCAGGACAGGAATGCGCTATTAACATCTACGTGAAATATTACTCTTTCCATGGCTCAATTATAACATAAAAAGGCCCTGGGAATGTCAACATCCGATCTCGTCGGTTTCATTGCAGGACTTGTGCCGGTATACATTTAAGATATATAATTTAGTTATAGAAACCAAGGTATTCATAATCGGATTTCATTATGAGGGAAGAATATGCTTTTAATAACTCACAACAATACAGATCCTTATTTCAACCTGGCGTCAGAAGAATATTTTCTGCGCAATTATGATGAGGAAATCATATATCTCTGGCGCAATGACAACGCTGTAATCGTAGGCAAGCACCAGAACACAATTGAAGAAGTTAATCAGCAGTATGTTGAAGATCACGGCATTAAGGTTGTCCGCAGACTAACAGGTGGCGGCGCTGTATTTCACGACATAAACAACATAAATTATTCAGTAATTCTGCGCTATGAAGCGGACCTGTTTTCAAACTATGCATTTTTCACGAAACCGATTTGCGAGTACCTGAATACACTTGGTGTATCTGCAGAGCTTAACGGCAGAAATGACATTACAATTGACGGCCTGAAGTTTTCAGGAAACGCCCAGGCCGTTGCGGGCAACAGAATCATGCATCACGGAACACTTCTCTTCTGTTCGAACACATCGGACATTGAAGGTGCACTGAATCCTTCCAAACTGAAGATTGAAAGCAAGGGTGTCAAATCAGTTAAGAGTCGTGTTACGAACATTTCCTCTCACCTTAAAAGCGAAATGTCTATAGAGGATTTCATGAATGGGCTCTACGATTTCTTCAGGGAAACTGTTCCTGAAATCAAGCCTTACACACTGACCGAAAAGGACATTGCTGCTATTGAGAAACTGGCCGACGAAAAATACTCAACCTGGGACTGGAACTACGGCTATTCGCCTAAGTATTCCTGCTCAAACCAGAAGAAGTATGAATTCGGGCTTGTTGATGTTCGTCTTAATGTTGCTTCAGGCGTAATAAAAAATATCCGGATCTTCGGCGACTATTTCGCAATCAGAGATATTGCAGATATTGAAGAAGCTCTTGAAGGTTGCCCGCACGAACCGGCTGCAATCAGGAGGGTTCTTGAATCATTTAATATTGACGAATATATCAGCCACATGTCAGTTGATGAACTGGTTAGTCTGATACTGTAAAATTAATCAGATCTTCTTCGCACAGCATTCTGATTTTTCTGTTTTCCAATATTTTTTCTGCCTTTTCCATATCATCAACCTGCATTACAGCATATGCACTGTAGGGCTGCTTTCCTACAAACGCATACATGTATTCTACGTTTACATCGCCCTCATTCAATGCATTCAGAATTACGCTCAGTGCTCCACTCTTGTCATCCATTTCAACGGCCAGCACCTTATTGCAAAACACCAGTGTCATCCCCTGTAATATATCCCTGGCTTTATTCAGATCAGATACAATGAGACGTACCAGCCCGAAGTCGCTCGTATCCGCCAGACTCATTGCCCTGATATTGATCCCTGCTTTTGAAAGTTCAGAAACTATTTCCGCCAGCTTACCCGGCTTGTTTTCCATATATACTGAAATCTGTGTTATTGTCATTTCTTTTACCTCCCTATTCATTCAGTTTTCTCCTGTCAACTACTCGTACCGCCTTTCCTTCGCTTCGTGCTATTGATTTAATCGGTACCAGATGAATTTTAGGGCTAATGCCCAGCATTGCTCTCATTGATGTTTCAATGTCTTTTTCCTTCTTCTGAATGTCCGATATTTTGTCAGACATCTGAGCAGATGACATTTCAACATATACATCGAAGGTGTCAGTATTATTTTTTCTATCAATTTCTATCTGATAGTTAGGCAGATATCCCATCTTCAGCAGAACCGTTTCAATCTGACTTGGGAACACATTTACACCTCTGATAATCAGCATGTCATCACTTCTTCCCATTGGCTTTGTCATTTTCACGTGAGTCCTGCCGCATGAGCATTTCTTTCGTGAAAGAATGCAGATATCTCTTGTTCTGTAACGGAGCAGCGGGAAAGCCTCCTTATCAAGCGATGTAAGAACCAGCTCTCCTTTTGATCCTTCAGGAAGCACTTCTCCCGTTTCAGGGTCAATTATTTCAGCATAGAAATGGTCTTCGTTAATGTGCATACCGCTCTGTTCTTCACATTCGAAAGCAACTCCGGGTCCACTGGTTTCAGTGAGTCCATAAATATCGTAGGCTTTTATTCCCAGACTTTTCTCTATGCTGCGTCTCATTTCCTCCGTCCATGGCTCGGCTCCGAATATTCCCGCCTTCAGTTTGTTTTCTTCAGGTCTGATATTCTGCTCTGCCATTGCTTCCCCAAGATATGCTGCATAGGATGGGGTGCAACAAAGAATGGTCGATCCCATATCCATCATGAACTGAATCTGCCGATCAGTATTTCCGGAAGACATTGGCAGTGTCAGGCAGCCCACCTTGTGGGCTCCTCCGTGAAGCCCTGCCCCGCCGGTGAAGAGACCATATCCATACGCCACGTGACACACATCCTCATCACTTCCCCCGGCAGCCACAATTGCCCTGGCACAGCATTCCTCCCAGAGGTCCACATCCTTCTGCGTATAGAATGCCACTACTCTCTTTCCTGTTGTTCCTGAAGTTGACTGTATCCTTACACATTTCTTCAGATCTGTTCCAAGAAGCCCATAGGGATAAGCCTCTCTCAGATCATCCTTGCAGAGGAACGGAAGTCTGCTGATATCCTCTAGACTTCTGATATCCTCAGGACATACGCCCCTCTCTTCCATCAGCTTTCGGTAATAGGGCACGTTGTCATAAACATGCCGCACCTGCTTTATTAACTTTTCCGACTGCATCTTTATTATTTCTTCTCTTGACGCAGTCTCTATCTCTTTCTGATAATATTTTTTCATCTATTTATTCTCTCCTTTTTCTTTTCTGATGTTATCCAAGATTTTCTGTTACCTGCACTGTTCTGTTTTCCCCATAGCAGGCAAATATTTCTTCTGTATTCTCTGGTCTTGTTCCTTTTGAAATTGCACTTACCACCGGCACAATAACCAGCCCTCCAAGCATTGCAATTACTCCCGAAATAATTGAATTTCTGAATGCAAATTCAAGAACGCCCAATCCGGTTACGCTTACTATTCCCAGTGAAACAAGCAACTGGAAAATTTCCATTCCTACTCCGAAAGCGAAGGAGGACCAAACTGCAGCTTTACTAACGTTTCTGCTATAAAGCGAAAACAGAAACGGTGCTAGAAATGCACCTGCCAGTGCTCCCCAGGAAACACCCATCATCTGAGCAATGAATATGCTCTTATCTGTAGCCTGCCTGATTGCAATGACTGCTGATATTACAATGAAAACAGCAATAAATATTCTTACTGTCAGCACTCTGCTTTTTTCACTCATTGGCTTTTTCCTGAGTGGTTCAATAAAATCAATTGTCATCGTTGATCCACTTGTCAGCACCAGAGATGAAAGCGTTGACATTGAAGCTGATAAAACCAGTACTATTACAATTCCAACAACCAGTACCGGCAATGTCGAAAGCATCTTAGGAATAATTGCATCAAATCCCTCTGTCACAACGTCAATGTTGTAGAGTCTTCCAAATCCACCAAGGAAGTAGCATCCTCCCGCAACAATGAGTGCAAAGAAGGTTGATATTATTGTTCCCTTCTTTATTGAATCCTCATTATCTATTGCATAGAATTTGCTTACCATCTGTGGAAGGCCCCATGTTCCCAGAGATGTCAGAATCACAACGAACACCAGGAATATCGGGTCTGGTCCAAGAAATGAAACATATTGCCATCCGCCGTTATCCCCCGTTGCTATTTCCTCCATAGCTTTCGTTATTCCACCATTATCCTGTAAAACAGCAACTATTACTGCGATAATTCCTACCAGCATAATCATTCCCTGAATGAAGTCATTTAATGCTGTTGCCATGTATCCACCGACGATAACATATACTCCGGTCAGAACCGCCATCACTATCACGCATATGGAGTAATCAACTCCCGTAAAAGCTATTGCAAACAGTCTGGAAAGGCCGTTGTATAACGAAGCGGTATATGGAATCAGAAAAATAAATGTAATAATTGATGCCGCAATCTTAATTTTTTTCGAACCGAATCTTGCACCGAAAAAATCCGGCATGGTCCTGCTTGAAAGGTGCTGTGTCATTATTCTTGTTCTTCTTCCCAGAATGCTCCAGGCCAGAAGTGATCCGATGAAAGCATTCCCAAGCCCGATCCAGGTTGAAGCAAGCCCGAAATTCCATCCAAATTGCCCTGCATAGCCTACGAAGATTACCGCCGAAAAGTATGAGGTCCCAAATGCAAATGCTGATAGCCATGGCCCAACATTTCTGGAACCGAGAATTAATCCGTTTACATCCTGAGCATGCTTTCGCGATTTCAACCCTATAGAAATCATTAAAGCGAAGAAGCACACTATAAGAATTGTAGTAATAATTGTTACTGAATTCATTTATTATCACCTCACTCAGCTAAATCTGTTAAAAAAAGGCAGACCAGGATAACCTGCTCCGCCTCTAATAATTCATCATCTATAAAGACTTTTATGGCAGCTTATTAAGACTTTCCTGCAGTTCTTCATCTGTTGGAATGTAATTTTCCATTTTACCTTCATGGAATTTTTCATAAGCTAACATATCAAAATAACCCGTTCCGGTGAGGCCAAATACTATTGTCTTCTCCTCACCTGTTTCTCTGCATTTTTCCGCCTCATCAATTGCCACCTTGATAGCGTGTGAACTTTCAGGTGCCGGCAGAATTCCTTCAACTCTTGCGAAACGTTCTGCTGCAGCGAACACCTCTGTCTGTGGAACTGCAACCGCTTCCAGGTATCCGTCATGATACAGCTGCGAAACAACCGGACTCATTCCATGGTATCTAAGCCCTCCCGCGTGGTTCGGAGCCGGAATAAAATCACTTCCCAGCGTATACATTTTCGCAAGAGGACAAACTCTGCCTGTGTCACAGAAGTCATATGCGAAGCTTCCCCTTGTAAGACTTGGGCAGGATTCCGGTTCAACTGCAATTATTCTGCAATCCAGTTCACCTCTGATCTTATCTCTCATAAACGGAGAAATCAGTCCGCCGAGATTTGAACCGCCACCGGCACAGCCTATTACAATGTCCGGTTTTTCTCCATACTTTTTCAATGCCGCCTCAGTTTCCAGTCCAATTATGCTCTGGTGAAGCAGAACCTGATTCAGCACACTTCCGAGAACATATCTGTAACCATCTGTTGATACCGCCCGTTCAACAGCTTCAGATATTGCACATCCAAGACTGCCTGTTGTTCCCGGATGTTCCTTCAATATTTTCTTTCCTATTTCTGTTGTTGCTGAAGGTGATGGAGTAACTGCTGCCCCATATGTTCTCATCAGCTCTCTTCTATAAGGTTTCTGTTCGTATGAAACATTTACCATGTAGACATTGCACTGCAGGTCGAAGTATGAACACGCCATAGAAAGCGCCGAACCCCACTGTC
>JAKSSH010000066.1 GCA_024403155.1 Clostridia bacterium
CCTGACCTATTTCCATGAATACGCAGGCCATGCCCGTATCCTGGCACAGCGGGAACACACCCTCTTCTGCAATTTCAATGTTTTTTTCTATGCTTTCAAATATGCCTTTTGCCAGTTCTTCCTTTTCACAGGCAGCACATTTGCCTATACACTCTTTAACGTCATCTCCCAGATGGTAGTTGGCATCAATGAACATTTTCTTAACTGCTTGGGTTATCTGTTTTACGTCTATTTCTCTCATTTTCCTGCTGCTTCGGCCACTGCTGCGGCCACGTTTTTTTCAACGTTTTCGTTTAATGGTGAAGGAATAATAGCATCAGCAGATAATTCCTCATCCTTTATTGTATAGGCAATTGCCTTTGCGGCTGCCAGTTTCATTTCTTCAGTAACTGATTCCGCTCTGGCATCCAGTGCCCCTCTGAAGATCCCCGGAAACGCCAGCAGATTATTAATCTGATTTGGATAATCTGACCTTCCGGTTCCAATTATAGCCGCTCCTGCCTGTTTTGCAAGTTCAGGCTTTATCTCCGGCTCCGGATTTGACATTGCAAAGATCACGGGATCCGGCTTCATGGTCTTTATCATTTCAGGAGTTAATATTGCGGGCTGTGATACGCCGATAAACACATCCCTGTCCTTTACAGCATCAGCAAGGGTACCGCTGATGCCCTTTCTGTTAGTAATACTGCAAAGGCAGACTTTGGCTTCGTTCAGGTCACTTCGGTCACCTGATACTATTCCCCTGCTGTCACAGCACACAACATCCTTTACTCCTGCAGCCAGAAGCATTCCGGCAATTGCAACGCCGGCAGCTCCGGCTCCGCTGATGACCACTTCCAGTTCTTCAAGCTGTCTGCCCTGAAGCCTGCAGCTGTTTATTATGGCTGCCAGCACAACGATTGCTGTACCGTGTTGATCGTCATGAAATACAGGGATTTTAACTCTGTCCTGAAGTTTCTTTTCGATTTCAAAGCATCTTGGTGCAGAAATATCTTCAAGATTTATCCCCCCAAATGATGAAGCAATGTTGGCAAGTGTTTCCACTATTGTATCCACATCCTGGCTTTCCAGACAAATAGGAACGGCATCAATATCTGCAAACCTTTTGAACAGTACCGCTTTTCCTTCCATGATGGGAAGTGCTGCCAGACCACCGATATTTCCAAGTCCCAGTGCTGCAGAACCATCAGTTGCAACAGCAACAGTATTCCACTTGCTGGTATACGTATAAGCCAGCTTTTCATCCCTTTCTATTTCCAGACACGGCTGCGCTACACCCGGGGTATATGCCAGGCTGAGATCTTCCTTAGTCTCAACAGGCACCTTTATTCCCATCTCCCATTTTCCCATAGCTTTTTCATGTAATTTCAGTGATTCTTTATAGTAATCCATTATAATCCTCTTTTTATAAAGAAATGAGTCAAGGGAAAATATCCAAGACTCATTTCATTGGAGAGCGAGTATTACTCGCTGGCTAACTTAGCAATCTGCTTGCTGACACTTTCAAAGGATGTTGAACCCTCTGATTTCTTTGCCTTAATGCAGTTTACGATATCTATTGCTTCGTATATATCCTTATCAAAGGCCTCTGAGAATGACTTGAATTCCTCCATAGTCAGTTCATCAAGTGCCTTGCCGTTGTTAATGCAGTACAGAACCATATTCCCTATGATTTCATGACAATCTCTGAAAGGTATTCCTTTACCTACCAGATAATCTGCTGCATCTGTAGCATTCATATATCCGTACTTGGCTGCTGCAGCCATGTTCTCCTTCTTCACTGTCATTGTAGAAATCATTTCAGTAAAGATTCCAAGTGAAGCTTTAAGTGTGTCCACTGCGTCAAATACAGGTTCCTTGTCTTCCTGAAGATCCTTGTTATATGCCAGAGGCAGGCCTTTGCATACGGTAAGCAGTGCCATCAGGTCTCCATATACTCTACCGCTTTTACCACGGATAAGTTCAGCCATGTCAGGATTCTTCTTCTGCGGCATGATGCTGCTTCCTGTTGAGTATGCATCGTCAATCTCGATAAAACCGAATTCTACGCTGCTCCAGTTAATAAGCTCCTCACAGAATCTTGTAAGATGCATTATGCAGATGCTGCAGCAGCTCAGGAATTCAATTGCGAAATCTCTGTCTGCAACTGCATCCATGCCGTTAGGAAGAACGCTGTCAAATTCCAGTTCCTTAGCCAGAAACTGTCTGTCTGTATTGTATGTTGTTCCTGCCAGTGCTCCACTGCCAAGTGGCAGCCTGTTGGTTCTTTTCTGACAGTCAGCAAATCTTTCTCTGTCACGGGAGAACATCTGATAATAAGCCAGCAGATGATAAGCCAGTGTTACAGGTTGCGCTCTCTGCAGATGGGTGTATCCCGGCATTACTGTTTCCTGATGTTCTTCTGCAAGTTTTTTCAGAGTTTCAAGAAGCTCCGCAAGTTTTTCGTCAACCTCAGCTGTTTCCTTGCGCAAAATCAGCCTGAAATCAACTGCAACCTGATCGTTTCTGCTTCTTGCTGTATGGAGTTTCTTTCCTGTCTGTCCGATTCGTTCAGTAAGGATCGTTTCAATGCCCATATGAATATCTTCATGGGCTATTTCGAATTCAATCTTTCCTGCTTTGATATCTTCCAGAATCTCCTTTAGTGTTTTTATTATTAGTTCGGATTCTTCGGTTGATATTATTCCCTGCTTGCCCAGCATTTTTGCATGGGCTATGCTGCCGGTAATATCCTCCTCATACATTCTCTGATCGAATGGAATTGAAGCGTTAAATTCATCACTCGACGAAGTCGCTTCCTTTGAGAATCTTCCTTTCCAAAGTTTCATGATTCTTTGTTACTCCTTCTGCTGTTTCCTTCTGAATTGCACGAATCTTCAGTGGCAGTGACCACAGGTTGATGAATCCTTCAGCATCGTACTGGTTATAAACCTCGTCCTTACTGAATGTTGCAAATTCTTCGTTATATAATGAATATGGTGATTTCTTGGCAGCAACTATTGCATTGCCCTTGTACAGTTTCATCTTTACTGTACCTGTAACATTTTCCTGTGTTACATCAACAAATGCACAGATTGCTTCTCTAAGTGGTGTAAACCATAATCCATTGTACAGCAGTTCAGCAAACTTTTCACCTACTATAGCTTTATAGTGTGCCGTATCTCTGTCAAGAATCAGTTCCTCGAGCCCTGCATGTGCTGTAAACAGAATAGTTCCGCCAGGAGTTTCGTATACGCCTCTTGACTTCATTCCAACCAGTCTGTTCTCTACGATATCAATTGTTCCGATACCGTTCTTGCTTCCCAGTTCGTTGAGCTTTGTCAGTATTTCGATAGGTCCCATCTTAACGCCATCCAGAGCTACAGGAACGCCCTTTTCGAAATCAATGTCTACATAGCTTACTTCGTCCGGTGCCTTTTCAGGTGGAACTGAAAGAACGTGGATTGTGTCATAATGCTCATTCCATGGGTTCTCAAGTTCTCCGCCTTCATGGGAGATATGCCATATATTCTCATCTCTTGAGTAAATCTTCGCATTCGACTGAGCAATTGGAATACCATGATCTTTTGAATACTGAATCAGTTCTTCTCTTGACTTGAATTCCCACTCATCCATTCTCCATGGAGCAATAATTTTGATTGCCGGATCCAGTGCATGAACTGCAGTTTCAAATCTTACCTGGTCGTTTCCCTTGCCTGTGCATCCATGAGCAATGTAGAATGCTCCTTCAGCCTGTGCGATTTCTACCAGTTTCTGCGCCATCAGAGGTCTTGCCATAGAAGTACCCAGAAGGTAATTCTCATATGTAGCTCCGCATTTCAGAGTTGGCCAGATGTAATCAGTAATAAATTCTTCTCTAAGGTCAACAGTAATTGCCTTAATAGCACCTGTTGCCAGAGCCTTTGCCTCGATTGCATCAAAATCTTCCTTCTGTCCTGCATTGCAGCATACTGCAATTACATCATAATCATAATTCTCCTTTAACCATTTCATGATTACTGATGTGTCAAGTCCGCCTGAATAAGCCAGTACTACTTTTTCTTTAGCCATTTTTACTACTCTCCTTTTTATGCATTTACTGCATCGTTATATATATGTTTTATGGAACGAAAATAGATATAGGTTGCCCTATGTGTATAATTATACATGATTATGTATAAACATCAAGTACTTTTTTTAAAGTGCACGATATTCAAGTTTTACATCATCCTGCTTGAGCTTTATTGCCTTCAGGAATGCCTTTGCAGTATCCATGCATGTAAGTGTTGAAATACCACGCTCCACCGATGCCCTTCTTACAGGGAAGCTGTCGTTTTTCTTGCTGTTTGCTATCTCCGGAACATTCATGACGATAGCCAGTTTCTCACTGCTGTTTTCATCTCTGTTCTTGATCCATTTGATTGCGGTATCATAAGTCATAACCCGTGCATTCACATCGTTTTTCTTCACGAAGTCCAGATTGTCAGGTGAAACATATATTTCAAATCCCGCATCAATATATTCCTTGAGAATTTCAGCCGTATATTCTGTCAGTTCAGAATCTCTTAAAGTAACGAAGATGTTTCCTTCTGTTGGAATATTCATTCCTGCAGCAAGGAAGCCCTTGTATATTGCCTTGTCAAGATCCTTATCAAGGCCCAGAACCTCACCTGTTGATTTCATTTCAGGTCCCAGAGCTATATCCATGTCCGTGAGCTTGGCACTTGAGAATACCGGCACCTTAACTGAATACATACTGCTCTTCTGATACATTCCTGTTCCATAGCCCATATCTTTAAGCTTCTTTCCCAGCATTGCAGCAACTGCCAGCTTAACCATAGGTACTCCGGTGACTTTGCTGAGAATAGGAACAGTTCTGGATGCACGAGGATTTACCTCAATTACGTATATCTTGTTTCCATCAAAGGCATACTGAATGTTTACAAGGCCGACAACATTTAGAGCTTTTGCAATTCTTCTTGTATATACAGCCAGTGTGGATTCAACGGATTTGGGAAGAGACATATTCGGATAAACAGAAATACTGTCTCCTGAATGAACTCCGGCTCTTTCGATATGTTCCATTATCCCAGGAATCAGGATATCGTCACCATCTGCAATTGCATCCACCTCGATTTCCTTACCCTTAATGTACTGGTCAACAAGAACAGGGTGCTCCTTTGAAAGAGATACTGCTTCTCTCATATATTTCAGCAGTTCCTCATCAGTATAGACAACCTGCATTGCACGTCCTCCAATTACATATGAAGGTCTTACCACAACAGGGTATCCCAGTTTCTTTACGGCCCGGAAAGCTTCTTCCTCAGTAGTAACCGCACATCCTTCAGGAGTGGAAATATTCAGTTCATTAAGAAGATCGTTGAATTTTTCCCTGTCTTCTGCCAGATCAATACTTTCAAATGATGTTCCCAGAATATTTATCATTCTGCTGTTCAGTTTCTCTGCCAGATTCAGAGATGTCTGTCCACCAAACTGAAGAATAATTCCATATGGATGCTCCTTCTTAATAATGTTCATAACATTGTCAATGTGCAGAGATTCGAAATACAGCTTATCTGAAATGTCGGAATCCGTGCTTACTGTTTCCGGATTGTTGTTGGCAATTATAGCCTCATAGCCCATTTCCTGAATCGCATTAACACCCTGAACGCAACAGTAGTCAAATTCAATACCCTGCCCTATTCTGATCGGACCGGAACCGATGAGCAGGATTTTTTCTCCGTCACTTACCTTGTTTTCATCACCGTCATCGTAGCATGAATAGTAATAAGGCGTTGCTATTCCTGATTTACCGCCGCTTGTATCAACCATCTTGTAAACAGGATAGATATCATTGTAGATACGAATGTCCTGCAGTACCTCTCTTGAAAGTCCTGAAAGTTCAATAATATCTGTATCCGTCAGACCCTTTGCCTCAACTTCTCTGATAAGTTCCTTGGTAATAGGTCCGTCTTTCAGCTGCTTTTCAAGGCATATTACATAATTGATCTTTTCCAGGAACCATTCATTTATCTTAGTAATTTCATGTATTTCATCCACAGTCATCAGATCTCTTCTGAAAGCTTCGGCAATACAGAAAAATCTTTCATCATCGCAATCTGCAAGCTTGGCCAGAAGTTCCACATCAGAAAGGCCTGTAACAAGTGGAATGTGTAATCCGTCACACTTGATTTCCACAGAAGTCAGAGCCTTTAAAAGTGCACTCTCGAAGCTCTTGCAAAGAGACATCACCTCGCCTGTAGCTTTCATCTGTGTTCCCAGCTTTCTTGATGCGGTTCTGAACTTGTCAAACGGCCATCTTGGGAACTTAACAACTATGTAGTCAAGACTCGGTTCAAAAAAGGCACTTCCTCCTGCCACATTATTCTTTATTTCATCCAGGTTATATCCAAGGGCAATCTTTGCAGCTATTCTGGCAATTGGATATCCTGCTGCCTTTGATGCCAGTGCCGATGAACGGCTTACTCTAGGATTTACTTCAATAACCGCATATTCCCCGTTGTCCGGATTAAGACCAAACTGAATATTGCATCCACCTTCTATTCCCAAACTCTTGATAATTATCACAGAAGAATCCTTAAACATCAGAATCTCTTCAGCACAAATCGTCTATGAAAG
>JAKSSH010000067.1 GCA_024403155.1 Clostridia bacterium
GCAATGGATGATGACCTTAATACAGCAGATGCAATTTCAGCAGTATTCGAACTGGTAACAGCAATCAATACTGCAACCGGTGCAGCCGGTGCAACTAAGGCTTTTGCAAAGGCAGCCATGGATATGCTCATGGAACTCGCAACAGTACTGGGACTTCTGCAGCAGGAAGTTGAGGAAAAGGTAGAAATTGATCCTGAAATACAGGCTCTTATCGATGAGCGTCAGGCAGCAAGAAAGGCAAAGGATTTCGCTCGTGCAGACGAGATTCGTGACCAGCTGGCAGCTCAGGGAATCACATTGAAGGATACACCACAGGGCGTACAGGTAATTAAGAAATAATGCTGGATAACCTGAAGCAACTGAACACGGAGGCTCTGGCCTATATGGGAGATGCCGTATATGAGCAGTACATTCGCCAGATGCTGCTTCAGTCTGGTTTTGCGAGAGTAAACAACCTGCACCGAAGCGCTACTAAATACGTTAAGGCGCCCGCTCAGGCCAAGGCCATAAAAACCATGATGGCCATAGGAACGGGAAAAGGCACTGAACCGGAGCTTTCCGAAGAGGAACAGAAACTGGTGAAGAGAGCCAGAAATCATAAGTTCAATTCCAAGGCCAGAAACGCGGATCCTGTTACCTATAAGTGGGCAACAGCGTTTGAAGCTCTGGTGGGATACCTGTATCTGTCCGAGGATAAGAGCAGGCTGTCACAGATAATGGATCGTGCAGTGGAGATAATAGATGGCTAACAGATACAAGAAAAAAAGAGAAACAACAAACAAAACAAAAGACTGGCTTACAGATTACTATCAGACCGGCAGAGAGTTCGACAAGGAGAACAGAGCTCGCCGCGAGAGGGAGGGTCAGAAGGAAGAAAAGGGACTTAAGAACCTGAATTCCTTCGAACTGACCTGCATAGTAATTATTGTGCTGGCTCTGATTGGAATGCTTATTAAGTATTTCATTCTGGGACATGGTTTCTGGACAACGGGGATGTAAGAAATGAGTAAAGCGGACGTATTATTTGTAAACATGTGCAGAGACATTCTGGATAATGGCTTCTCAAGCGAAGGCCAGACTGTTAGAGCCAGGTGGGAAGACGGAACACCTGCACACACAATAAAGCAGTTTGGTGTAGTGAACAGATATAATCTGCAGGAGGAGTTTCCTGCTCTTACGCTGAGACCTACATATATCAAGAGCGCTGTGGATGAGATGCTCTGGATCTGGCAGAAGAAGTCAAACAAAGTGTCGGAACTGAAGAGCAATATCTGGGATGAATGGGCCGATGAACAGGGCACCATAGGCAAGGCCTACGGTTATCAGCTGGGTGTAAAGTACAAGTTCGGCCAGGGAGAAATGGACCAGGTGGACAATGTACTGTGGCAGCTTAAGAACACACCTTATTCCAGACGTATCATGACTAACATTTACAACTTCGCTGATCTCAGCGAAATGGGTCTGGAGCCGTGTGCTTACAGCATGACATTCAATGTTACTCGCGAAAACGGCGGCGGGGCAGACGGCAAGGGCGGCAGCGGCAGATTCAAGCTTAACGGAATTCTGAACCAGAGATCACAGGATATTCTGGCAGCAAACAACTGGAACGTTGTTCAGTACGCTGTTCTGATTTATATGCTTGCCCAGGTTAATGACATGGTACCGGGAGAACTGATTCACGTAATATCCGATGCTCATATCTATGACAGACATGTGGACATAGTAAAGGAAATGATTCAGCGTCCTCAGTATCCGGCACCGGTATTTACGCTGAATCCTGAAATCAGGAATTTTTACGACTTCACCACAGCTGATATAAAGATTGAAAACTACCAGAAGAATCCGCAGATTACGGATATTCCGATTGCAATTTAGGAGAAACAATGAACGCAATAGTTGCAGTAGATGAAAAATGGGGAATCGGCAAGAATAATGACCTGCTGTGTCATCTGTCCGAGGACCTGAAATACTATAGAAGAAGAACAAAGGGCAAGTGCGTGATTTTCGGTCAGAAGACCCTGGAGTCTCTTCCGGGATCAAAGCCGCTTCCAAAGAGAGATCATATTGTACTTACCGATGATCCGGATTACCGGGTTGAGCCCAGAGAAGGGTATGCCTGTGATGTGGTTCACAGCAAGGCAGAAGTTATGGAACTGGTGGCCGAATATGAAGCGGCAGCCGGAGCCATGGTAAGAGCAGAAGGCGGAAACCAGGAGGAGATTGATGCAGCAGCAGATGAAGCGGTTTTCGTATGTGGAGGAGCTTCAATTTACGAACTGTTTCTGGATGATTGTGACACCTTCTATGTAACGAAGATGCACAAGGTGTTTGATGCTGACAGATTCTTCCCGAATCTGGATGAAATGGGACTGAAGATTACCTGGGAGTCCGAACTTCAGACAGATGAAGAAAACGGCATGACATACACATGGCAGAAGTACGAGAGAATTTAGTGCAGAATCAGGAGAAGACATGTCCGAACTGATAGTTGGAAGAAATGCGGTGCTGGAGGCTCTGAAGGCCGGCCGCGAAATAGAGAAGATAAACATTCAGAAGCTTGACAGGGGCGCCAGCCCATCAGGTTCCGTGAAGCAGATTATCGCTAAGGCGAAGGACGCCAGGATTCCTGTATACCACAGCGATAAGGCTTTCATGGACAAGATGATGGATGGAGTCAAGGTTAATTACCAGGGTGTAATTGCCACGGCTTCTGATTACTCATATTGTGAGATAGACGACATTCTTGCCTTTGCGAGAGAAAGAGATGAGAAACCATTCATTGTAATCCTGGATGGTCTGGAAGACCCTCACAATCTGGGAGCAATAATGAGAACAGCAGAGTGTGCAGGAGCTCACGGAATCATCATTCCGAAGCGTCGCAGCGTGTCCGTTAACGAAACTGTTCTCAAGACAAGCGCCGGAGCAGCAGAACACATGCTCTGCGCCAGAGTAACAAACATCGGCAGTGCTATTGATGAACTGAAGGAACAGGGCGTATGGATTTACGCCTGTGACATGGGAGATGAGCTCATGTACGATCAGGACATGACAGGGGCTGTTGGAATAGTAATAGGAAGCGAGGGCTTCGGTATCAGCAGACTGGTTAAGGAGAAATGCGACTTCGTGGTCAGCATTCCAATGAGGGGAGAAATCAATTCCCTGAACGCCTCCAATGCAGCTGCCATACTGATGTATGAAATAGTAAAACAGAGACTGTAATGTTAGAAAAGGATTTGCTCAGATCAATAGAGAATCCGGATGCCCAGCTGGCGGCTGAAGCACAGGCTGGCAATGTGGATGCGGAGGAGACTCTCATCAGAAAGTACTCCAATCTTGTGATGAGCAAAACCAAGGCCTACTTCATGGCGGGAGCTGACTCAAACGATGTTATGCAGGAAGGTATGATCGGCCTCATGAAGGCTGTTCGCCAGTATGATGTGAGCAGGAACACAAGCTTTGCAACATTCGCTGAACGCTGTGTAACCAACCAGATAATCAGTGCAATCCGCTCGGCAGACAGAATAAAACATAAACCGCTGAACACCTCAGATTCTCTGAGCAGACCTATCACGTCAGAGGGTGGAGAGGGTGACAGCATTACCCTTGGAGATACAATCAGCGCCAATCTGGCGGACACCCCTGAAGAGATGCTTATCATGAAGGACGTAACATCCTACATTCTCCATAACGGAGATAACGTTTTTTCAGATCTGGAGATGCAGGTTCTGGGGGAATCCATGAAGGGATACTCCTATGACCAGGTTGCCGGCAGGCTGGGCAGGAGCAGAAAATCAGTGGATAATGCCCTTCAGAGAGCAAAGAAAAAAATCAGTAACTATCTGTGGAAATAAGGAGAAAGAATTATGAAGACAGACATTTCCAACTGGGAGGTTCTCAGCAAGAGACCGGGATCCAGCAACTACATCAGTCCGGACAGAGAGTGGATGGTGAAGACGATAATTTCATCACATGATAATGATCTGGATATCATGAAAGAGGAACAGAGGCTTTCAGATGCGGTATTTGCTATGGGAATCCCGACTCCGAAGAATGATGGAATCATTGAGCTTGATGGTAACGAATACGGAATTGCATATGAGTTCATAGACGGCAAGGAATCTCTCAGCAGAGCAATGTCAAATAATCCGTCCCGCCTGGAAGAATGTATGAAGAAATTTGACGAGTTGGGAAAGGCCATTCATTTAACAGAATGCGATTTGGACAAGTTCGAGTCAATCGAAGACAAACTGCTGGACAGGCTTACAAGAGTTACGCTTCTCACAGATGAAGAAAAGGAAATAGTAAGAAAGTTTATCGAACAGGTACCAAGGAAGACAACCTGTCTTCACGGAGACTTCCATCCTGGAAACTTCATTACAGCTCCCGCAGGAGACTACGTAATAGACCTTGGAAACTTTTCATACGGCAATCCGCTGTATGACTGGGGACACTGGTGGTTTATGAGCCACATCATGTCGGAAGAAATGGTGGACAAAGTGTTCCATACGGATAAAAAGACTATGCTTAAGTACTGGAATCTTTCTCTGGAGAACGCTTTTGATGCAAAAACAGACCAGCAGAAAAAGGAACTGGAGAAGGAAATCAAACCTTTCGCAATGCTTAGCATGGTTCTCTATTTTGAAGAGAAACCAGTTGAGAGATGGCTGGTAGACATTCTTATGAAGGAAACCGGATTCTTTGCATAATAAAATGGCGCAGAAAACTGCGCCATTTTCTGTTTTTGTTCATCATCTGAATATCTTTGTTATATCTGCAATACTTTCTGTTAAATGATACCATGATTTTCGACCGCGGTGACTTGAAAAAGTAACTTCACGATGTAAAACTAAATTCAAGGTGAACGATTAAATTCACGATATCAACAGCTCTGGACAACATCTGGAGCTGTTTTGTTATCCGGTTTTGTGAAATTTTAAAAGAAATTCTTAAAAAAACACACGACAAAAAGGGCAAAAGTATAGTAAAATAATTTTTGTGAACGACTAGGTTCACGCTTTTGCCAGAGTGTGAATATTAAATTATGTCTCCCAGGAGGCACAATAATGGCAACGAAATGAACAGGTGCGACTGTTCATTTTTCTTTGCCGTAAACAGTAACGAATTAGTCGTTATTTCAGGTTGATGAGATATGGCATAAGCGTAACTTCATCAAGCGCTACCTTTCTTATGTTGAATTTATCCAGGATTTCTTTTCCGTAGAAGAATTCAAATATCTCGTAAGGCGTTTTGCCGTTCAGGCATTCGCGTGGCGTTGAATTTATGTGAGAGAATGCCATATTAAGATCCTCTTGAGTAAGCTGATCAAGCTTGACGCCGTTGGGAATAATATCTCTCACATAATTGTGGTTATTTTCAACATGAGGTTTCTGAGAAGGCGCCTGCGGATCACAGTAAAAGATATCTGTTCGTATTTCTCCGGTTTCGTAATTAATCTCAAACAGATTGTGTTTTTCAAATTCAGATCCGCGGTCTGTGATCAGAAGACCAAATAATTTTCTGTAATCTGCTCCCAGAAGTTCCTGCATCATATCCAGTGTTCCCGCCATTGAAGCAGAGGTTTTCTCCCTGTGAAGGATACCAATCATTGTATGTGTGTTTTCAAAGATAAATGTTTGGATGTATGGACCTTCAGGGTAGTTATACACCGTATCCATTTCAGTGACTGGCTGAGTTGGATTTTCCTTCCTGAAGGCAAGGTAATCCTCATACGTATGTCCTTCATAGTTTGCAGGTGACTTTCTGGATTTAAGTTTTTTTCGCTGCCTCATAGACACCTGACGTTTTAATGAGAAACTGTCAATACCATAATCTTTGAAGATGCCGGTTTCTATGTATGTGTACATAGTTTTCACAGAGATACCCAATTCAGGGTGACCGGCAAGTATCTGGTAAACGGACTGGCCTCTCTTAAGCAGCGGTCCGATAGTTTCTGCCATTGCAATCATTTCTGACGTCTTGAGATTGACACCTTCTCTGGAATCTCTGAGCGTGTACAAGTATTCTTCATGAGCCTTATTTGCGCTGTAGAAGTACTTGGGAAGGGCACATGCATTGCTTGGAACATTGCTTGGACATTTGTTGCATACTCCAATGCGGTCACGGTCTTTGCATGTGCGCTCAACAAAGTTTTCGCATTTAGTTTTGCATCCATGACATTCTTTAAAGTTACCGCTATTGGCACAGAAGTATCTTACGTTACGATAATATGTATTTGAAGGTTTAAACCTTCTGTGCTTTCTAATTTCCTTGGAAATTGTGGATGGACTTTTACCAATTTGTCTTGCAATTTCCGCTTTGCTTAATCTTTCTTCTATGCCATGCTGAATTGTTTTTCGATCTTCTAAACTTAAATGTGCTCCCCTCATGATTCACTTCCTTTCTGCCTCCTTGGAGCACTAATTAAAGACTACTATGCGGAAGTAAATCATTCAATTCTTATGTGTAAGATTCATTTCACGATTTAAGTGCTGATTCGTGAAGTTACTTTTTCATTTAACCCGCATAATAAAAGAGGCCGTAAGGCCTCTTTTTTATGTGTGTTGTGGCCATTCTA
>JAKSSH010000068.1 GCA_024403155.1 Clostridia bacterium
ATAACTTCTCTGCTTTCCTGTAATCATTATTCCTCCATGAATTTCTCGTTATGTATGTTACGATTGATTATACCACAATCGTTCTCCACTTCCTTCTCTTTTTCAGCCAGAGCCTTCTCCAGTCCGGTAACGGCGGCAAAAGGCATAAACTGCTTCGCTCGTTTTTCTATAGGCATCTTTGGATGTATTTTTTTATTCTCCACTTTTATGTCCTCCTATTTGTCTGTTTCTCTCCCTTCCGGTGGATTCAGCTTTCATATTTACACCTTTAAGAATGGCATTCTTACCGTATTTTTTCTTAATTGCAAGTTCTGCTTCCTGTATCTTCCTGTCCTTTTCCAGAATTTCTTCCTGCGGACGGCTTTTTCCTGTTTCGCTTACCACATCAAACATGTTTATCTGACGTGTACCGGTATCCTTCCTTACATTATTGCAGGATATATTCATGCGCCTTACCATGCGGTTATTGTCAATTCTGCGTTCATAAAGTCTGACAACTTCAGGGACCATTACTGATTCTTCATTGCTGCCTCCCTCGAATCTTACAGTTCCACCATCTCTATGACCGTATCTGCCGAATGCCCCTGCTGCTGCATCGGCACTTGCTCCGGGCATATCAGATTTTGCATATCCAACGGAAATCGTTACCGAGTCACACACAAGATTCCTGTTCACAAGCTCCAGGCACATTGAATCCATCATTTCTCGAATTACTGTTCTGCCCTCATTAAAGCTGTAATCGCGCATCAGCACCTGTCCGCTTGTAATACTGTTTGCTGAAGGTTTATATGCTTTAATGTCAGCCATGGTCACCGGTTCTCTGCCCCAGGCATGATCAATAAGCAATTCTGCATCTACACCGAAAATCTGATATAGCATGTCCTCATCGGCTTCAGCTATATCCCCCATAGTGAATATTCCTATTTTTTCAAGTCTCCGTGCTATGCCTGCACCTACCCGCCAGAAATCTGTAAGGGGTCGGTGATTCCAGAGAGTTTCCCGGTATTTTTCCTCATCAAGAATCCCGATAAAATCCGGAGAATGTTTAGCACTTATGTCCAGAGCAATTTTAGTAAGATATAGGTTTGTTCCTATTCCACAGGTGGCCCGTACTCCTATTTCCTGCTGAATCTGGTCCATAATCCTTATTGCAAGTTCCCTGGGACTACATCTGTACACTCCAAGATAGTGAGTAACATCAATGAAAACCTCATCGATGGAATATACATGAATGTCCTCCCTGCTGAACCAGCGAAGATATATTCCATAGATTTCAGCAGCATAATCAATGTATTTCTGCATTCTGGGCTGAGCCATTACATAATCAATCCCCCTTGGTATCTCAAAAACCCTGCATCGGTTTTTTACCCCAAGTTTCTTCATGTTCGGGGAGACTGCAAGGCATATTGTCTTTTCGGAGCGTTCAGGATCTGCCACCACGAGATTGGCGGTCATCGGATCCAGTCCCCTCTCCACACACTCCACAGAAGCGTAAAAGGATTTCAGATCTATGCAGATGTAAGTGTTTTCTGTACCCATGTGTATATTATAGGAACATCTGTTCGTCATGTCAAGGAAGCTTCCCTGTCAAATTAAAAAGATGACAAAACGCTTGGCATTTTGTCATCTTTTTTTGTTTTACAAAGCTGCAATGATTGCGTTGTAGAAATCATCGTAATCTTCAAATGCAGGATACTGAGGGTAGTCCTTCTTGATCTGTTCTGTTGATCTGAACAGGAATCCTGCCTTGCTTGCCTGAATCATTCCCAGGTCATTGAAGCTGTCCCCCGCTGCAATTGTGTTGTATCCGATTGACTGGAGAGCTTTAACTGTTGAGAGCTTAGATTTCTCAATTCTCATGATATGCTTTGCTACCATTCCTTCTTCGTCGATTTCCAGAGTGTTGCACATAATCATCGGCCAGTTCAGTGTCTCCATGAGAGGTTTTGCAAACTGCTCAAATGTGTCACTGAGGATGATAACCTGCGTCTGCTGACGTAGCTTGTCCAGAAATTCTCTGGCTCCTGGCAGCGGGTCGATTCTTGAAATGGTTTCCTGTATTTCCTTAAGTCCCAGTCCATGTTCTTTAAGAAGGTCGATTCTGTATCTCATAAGCTTGTCATAGTCCGGCTCATCACGGGTTGTTTTCTTAAACTCGGGAATCCCCGTTTCTTCTGCAAAAGCAATCCATATTTCAGGTACAAGCACGCCTTCCATATCCAGGCACACGATATTCATTTTTTTGTTCGACATATTCTTTCTCCTTATAATTAATATAGGCTCATTATACATCAAACAGTATTAGTATTCCAGTTTACTTTCGCAGTAAACGCATCTGTACACTCCCTTTTCTCTATCTGTAAGCACAAATCTGTGTGGTAACTCCTGCTCCACAGTAGTGATGCATCTAGGGTTCTTGCACTTTACGAAACCTTCGATTTTCTCTGGCTTATCTATATGTGTTCTCTTGGCAAGTTTGCCATCCCTGATTATATTTATTGTTATGTTAGGGTCAATAAATCCTATGGCATCCAGATCCACGTCAATGAGCTTGTCGATTTTGATTATGTCCTTGCGACCGTATTTCCGGCTATCTGCATTCTTGATAAGTGCCACCTGGCAGTCGAGCTTATCCAATCCCAGAATTTCGTATAGTTTCATGCCCTGTCCGGCTTTGATGTGATCCAGTACCAGTCCGTCTTCAATCTTTCCTATAATCA
Organism: Clostridia bacterium; assembly: GCA_024403155.1. Taxonomy (GTDB): domain Bacteria; phylum Bacillota; class Clostridia; order Peptostreptococcales; family Anaerovoracaceae; genus Lentihominibacter. Next base: position 2,721 of record JAKSSH010000068.1, read on the forward strand.
TTTCGTTGTTCTCCTTATATTAATATCTCTTTCGATATACTTCCTATGCCTGTGATTCTGCCAACAGTTTCAGAATCAGTGCCATTCTTATGTATTTGCCGTTCTTAACCTGCTGGAAATATCTTGCCCTTGGATCATCATCTACAGCCACAGATATTTCATTCACTCTTGGCAGCGGATGAAGAATCGACAGGTCTGTTTTTGCATTTTCCAGTTTCTCCGGAGTAAGGATGTAGCTATCTTTCAATCTCATATAGTCCTGTTCATTGAAGAACCTTTCTCTCTGAACTCTGGTCATGTAGAGTATGTCAAGCTCAGGCATTGCAGCTTCAAGATCTGTTGTTTCAACATATTCTATGTTGTTTTTTACCAGAACCTCCTGCTTCAGATATTCAGGAATTCTCAATTCGTCAGGTGATATGAGAACAAACTTTACCTTCTCAAATCTTGACATGGCTGTAATCAGTGAGTGTACGGTTCTGCCGAATTTCAGGTCACCGCAAAGACCAACTGTCATGTTGTCCAGTCTGTTCTTTTCTCTGCTTATTGTCAGTAGGTCAGTAAGAGTCTGTGTCGGATGGTTGTGGCCGCCGTCTCCCGCGTTTATTACAGGAACATCTGATTTGTAACTTGCTACAACAGGAGCACCTTCCTTAGGATGTCTCATTGCTATAATGTCAGCATATGCTCCAACTGTCTTGATTGTGTCTGCTACGCTTTCTCCCTTAGCTGCAGATGAGCTCTGTGCCTCTGAGAATCCAATTACATTTCCACCCAACTCATACATAGCCGCTTCAAAGCTGAGTCTTGTCCTTGTTGATGGCTCAAAGAACAGAGTGGCTAGTTTCTTCCCCTTGCATTTCTCGCTGTATTCTCCGGGATTAGCTATTATATCCTTTGCTACTGCTATCATTTCATCAATTTCATTAACTGACAGATTCATAATGTCGATTAAGTGCCTCATTTTACCTCCCGTTTTCTTCAATAAACTTATTTAATTCATTAACACCGTATTTATCTATAACACCTCTTTCGAAAGCAACCTGAACAGCCGTATCAAAATCTGTCAGACTCACATTTCTCACGGCAGCTTCCTTAAGACGTCTTTTTCCCTTCTCCATTCCATAAGTGAAGATATTTACTATACCAATAACCTCTGCTCCCGCTTCTCTAAGTGTTTTAACCACTTCCACAACACTTCCCCCTGTGGAAATCAGATCCTCTATAACCACAACCTTCTGACCTTCAGGAAGATTTCCCTCAATCTGATTGTTTCTTCCGTGGTCCTTGCCCTTTGATCTTACATATCCCATAGGCAGTCTCATGGTGTGAGCCGCAATTGCCGCATGGGCAATTCCTGCTGTGCTGGTTCCGAAAAGTGCCTGAGCCTCAGGAAACTCTCTCTTTACAGTCTCTGCTATAGCATTTTCCACTTCGGTTCTAACCTCAGGTGCCGTAAGAATCAGCCTGTTGTCACAGTAAATAGGGCTTTTGATTCCGCTTGCCCAGGTAAATGGTTCCTCAGGTCTAAAAAAGACCGCACCGATGTCCAGCAGATATCCTGCCAATTTCTTCTTCATCTTATAAACTCCCTTTTGCATCTTTCATAAGCTGTCAGCGGGTTCTCCGCCGCAGTTATACTTCTTCCTACAACTATGTAATCTGAACCAAGTTCTCTTGCCATTGCCGGTGTAGTAACTCTTTTCTGATCACCTCTGGCATCGCCCTGCAGTCTTATTCCCGGTGTCACCGTCAGGAAGCCGTCTCCGCAGGCCCTATGTACTTCTTTCGCTTCAAGAGGCGAACACACCACACCCTTAAGCCCTGCGTCTTTGCAATTAAGAGCATACTGAATTACCGTTTCCTTAAGAGGTCTGTCTATAAGTATTTCCTCATGCATAACCTCTTCAGATGTTGATGTAAGCTGGGTTACTCCTATTACCAGCCCCCCTGTTGCCTCTGAAGCTGCTGCCATCATTGCCCTTGCACCTGCAGCATGTACATTGCACATGTCAGCTCCCAGTTCATCCAGAACCTTCATAGCCTTTCTCACAGTATTGGGAATATCGTGAAGTTTCAAATCCAGAAACACCTGATGTCCCCTTTTCTTCAGCTTTCTTACCATGTCAGGCCCTGCAGCATAAAACAATTCCATTCCAATTTTCACATATGGTCTCTCGTCTCTGAAGCCTTCAAGAAACCTAAAAGTCTCTTCCTCGGATGAGAAGTCACATGCTATGATTACATCCTTTGCCATTAGTGAGCACCTCCTATAATATCTGCAATATTATCTATTCCGTATTTCTTCATGTGTAAAGGCAGTCCGTCTATTATTTCAGGGCATATCATGGGATTCACAAGATTTGCTGCTCCCACCTGCACCGCTGTGGCTCCTGCCATCATCATTTCCAGTACATCCTCTGCTGAACTTACACCGCCGCATCCTATTATCGGAATGTTCACCTTTTCATAGGTCTGGTAAATCATTCTCAGAGCTATGGGGAATATTGCGGGTCCCGAAAGTCCTCCTATTTTTTTGGCTATTACAGGTTTTCCTGTTTTCAGATTGATTCTCATGCCCTGCACTGTATTTATGAGTGTAAGCCCGTCTGCTCCTGCAGCCTCGCAGGCAACTGCAATTTCTGTTATATCCGTAACGTTTGGTGAAAGTTTTACTATGAGAGGCTTATCCCCTCCCATTTCTTTCTGGGACTGCAGCGCTCTCTTTACCTTTTCCGTTACATTTGCCGCTTCATGAGGATCTGTCCCAAAGGCCATACCTCCATTATGGACATTGGGACAGGAAATATTCAGTTCTATCCACCCTACCTGTTCTTCAAGAGCCAGTCTGCAGGCAACATCCACATATTCTTTAATACTGAATCCGCTGACATTTGCCATAACCGGCTTTGAGAATATTTTTGCAATTTCAGACAGTTCTTCATTTATTACCGCATCCACACCGGGATTCTGCAGTCCCACGGAATTGATCATGCCCTGCTGACATTCAGCTATTCTTGGTGTGGGATTCCCGAATCTCCTCTCCCCTGTTGTTCCCTTAAATGAGAATGTTCCAAGCCTGTTTATGTCATAAAACTCCGCAAATTCTCTGCCATATCCGAAGGTTCCGCTAGCGGGAATCACCGGGTTATCCAGGATAATGCTGCACAGATCAAGTTTCATGTTTTCTTCGCTCTCTACCATATTATTTCCTTCCTTTCCAGCACCGGGCCATCCTTACATATCCTTTTGCTTCCGTATTTTGTTTCACAGGAGCAGCCCATACATGCTCCGAATCCGCATCCCATTCTTTCTTCAAAGCTGAGCCATCCACAAAGATTCCTGTCAATTACGGAGTCTGCAGCCTTAAGCATGGCTTCCGGACCGCAGGCAAAAAAACTGGTGCCTTCAAGATCCGATAATACATCCGTCACGAATCCTTCAACACCATAGCTGCCGTCTTCAGTGGCCACAGCCACCTGAACACCAAGTTCTCTGAACTTATCAATATAAATCATTTCTTCGGAACTTTTAAATCCCAGAACCACTACAGGATTAAGCCCCTTTTCTTTAAGTCTTCTGCAAAGGCCAAACATTGGCGGCACTCCGACTCCGCCACCAAT
>JAKSSH010000069.1 GCA_024403155.1 Clostridia bacterium
GAAATTATTTTGCTTTTGCACTCTTCACATTTGAGAAGGACCCGTACATAGTTCCGCCGGCAACATTTCTTAATGCTCGAACTTTATAATAGTATCTCTTGCCCTTCACCAATCCGCCGTTTGTAATTGAGCGTTTGCCCTTGCCATAAGTTCCCAGATATACATATGTACCATTCTTGCTGGTGGCTCTGTAAACCTGATAACTGCTGGCACGGGAAGCCTTCCTCCAGCTCACCATAATCTTTCCGCCCTTCTTGCCCTTGGCTGAACGTGCCTTAACCTTAGCCGGCTTACTGTGACTTGTAAGCTTGCCGTAGGAATTGAATTTTACCTTTACTCCATTAATTGTGTGACTTCCGGTATATCTGAATCCGGAGCTGCCGCTCATGTAATACAGGTATCCGCTAAGCCAGTTCCATCCCGTATGGATGTATCCGGCGCCGTCATAATACTGAGTTCCGCCACCGCAGGAAACCCATCCGGTAATCAGACCGTCATCCGGGCGACTGTTGTTGTTATAGTCTCTGTATACGCGAACCCTGTTATTGTTTACAGTGAATATCAAGGAACGCCTGTTGCTGGCAACCAGATCCAAATATCCGTAGCCCTTAGCAACGTTTATTGCGCTCTTGTTAATGTTTCCGGTAAAACCGTGATTCTGAGCAAAGGACCACATCGGTGTAACCTTTGATGCAAAACCAGACGTACATGATGTCCTCAATCCGTGATGAGGCATTTTCATAATGCTGGCATCAAGACCGCTTCTGTATTTGCTAACCAGCTTAGCCTCTTCATGCTTTTCAATATCTCCTGTAGCCAGGTATTTAGTGCTGCCGCAGGTCATTATTGTGCATAATGACGAATTGTTCAAGCAATGCCCTTCTTCTGTACCGCAGTGACCGTTAAGTTCCTTAACATATCCTGTGAAATCACTTGGTTTATAAGTTCCTAAAGGACCAACAACCGAACAGCTTACACCGCCCACATTAAACTGACTGTAAGTGTTTTTAGCCCTAGGTGCTGAAGTTCTAGCTGACGGTCTGAGATATACAACATCTATCCCCGCAAGCTTTGCAACATTTATATGCTCAGCATATATTTTATCTACTGACTTATGCACATTCGGAGTTACATAATTTTCACAAAGTTCTATATCCGGAGCAAATATCCTGTTTACCTTGAAATTAGTGCATACAGCCTCAAGTCCACCTGTGTGATCTCCATGAACGTGGCTGATGTATATGTCAAGCTCCTTCACCCCTATCTGGTTAAGACATGATACAAGCCTTCCGGCCGCACCCTTATGTCCCACATCCATAAGAAGGTATTTGCCATTTGATTCAATGAGAACCGCATCGCCATACTCCCCTGTACCAAGATAGAAGGAGTAAATATTCATGGATTTGCTGTATCCCGATATGTCTTCCATGACATATTCAGCACCATCATCATAGAACTTCCCGCCAGTAAGAAGACTGTCTGCGTCAGCTTCTGCCTCCGCCTTAAGTTCTTCCGCCTCCTCCTGGATTTCCAGCTCCGGCTCCTCCTGAAGCTTCGGCGTCTCGGTAACATCCTCTTCCTCTGGTATTACCACTTCTTCAATTGTTTCCGGTTCAGTGACCTCATCTTCAGGATTTGCAAAAGCAATCATTGGGGTCATGGTGAACACCATCATGATGCTTAATGCAAAAGCTGCAATTTTCTTACTCATCTTCACTATCTTCTATGCCGTTTTTTTCCTTAATCTGTTCCTTATATTCTTCTTTCTTCTCGTATTCGTCAATTACCTTGTCGGCTTCAGGGTTGTCCTGATCAACAATGGTTACTTCTCCGCCTATTTTATCCTTGTGTCCTACTGTAAGGATTCCATCCTTAATGTAGTCCTTGTAAATCTTATATGCTTTTTCCCAGCTGTCATACCTGGCATCGCCGCGATGATCTTTAAGCTTGTAATGGTCCTTAAGATATGCTGTGAGCCAGTTTGTATATTTCTCAGCTCCAATAAAGTTCACATGCTTACTGTTATAGAAATCATGATCCCAGTCAATTCCAAGTTCTTCGTACATTTCCGGAGTGTTGAAGTTGATAACATCGTATCCTCTTTCAGTTACAATATCTATCGCAGTATTGAACTTAGGCATCTGTGCTTTCTTAACCGAATACGGTGAAAGAACAAACAGAACCTGTTTATCCTCCGGAAGTGAATCACAATAATCCAGCACTTCCTTCAGTGCGGTATCAGCTATGTCCGACAGCGGCTCTCTTTCATCTGATAGCCTGGACATGAACTGATTAACCTGCTTTGTGGTGCTGTAGCTCATGACATAGCCCTTTGTTTCGTTTTTGCTGCTTGGGATTTTGAAATCACCTGCCGTCATTGATTCCTGGGCCAGTCTGCCATGGTACTTAATAATCGGGAAGAGATACTCAACTTCCTTGTAGGTAATATCCCCAAGTGCTCCCTTGCTGCCATCCATGTATTTGAATGCTTTCTGAATGGCATCATGTCTGTTCTCTGACAGCTTCAGATTGTCCGTAACACGTCTAATATGGGCATCGGAAATCTGTTCCACTTCCTTGTCTACCCATCGCAGTTCAATAATGTACAGATCAGGATCCTGTGTCTTATTGACCTCATCTATCAGGTTCGGCACATAGAAAAGCGGCATACCCATGGTTGCCATTGTAAATGAACTGATACCCTCGTCATGAAAAGCCTTAGGGTTGATGAAGTATCTGTTGGATGCGCTGGTTCCGAAATAGGCAACATCTATTGTATTCTCCTCCTCCGAATAGAACGCTTTGAATGTCTGCCTGTTTGCATCGGAATCACCCATGCTGAACACCTTGCTTAAATACGCAAAAACAACCCCTGCACACAGCAAAAATACCAGTATTCCAAGTATAATTCTCGTTTTTGTAAATGTCTTAACCTTATTGTCTTCCATACATAGTAAATTATACCACAGACAACATAATTAATGAAAAAAAGAACAGCATTTGCTGTTCTTTCCATTATTCGGTTTATGCTAGTCGGTTTCTGCTTTTGAATCAGAACAATATTTTTATCTCTGTACCCTCACCCAGGGTGCTTTTCATCTGAATCTCAGCTCCAAGGCGTTTTGCCGACTGCTTGACAATAGTAAGTCCCAGTCCGGTGCCTCCTGTTTTTGATGAAGCACTTTTTTCCACCCGGTAAAACCGCTGAAAAACATTTTCCTGTTCATCCTGTGGAATACCTATTCCTGTATCCTTCACAACAAGTACAGGTCGGGAATTCTCGCTCCATCCTGCATACACATTTACCGAGCCACCGGACCCAGTATATTTTATAGCGTTGTCCACAAGACATTCGGTAATCCCCCTGATCAGCTTGCTGCTCACATGCATAATAATTTTTTCTTCATCAGGTTCCGATGTTTTCAGTTCAAGTAATACCCCTTTCATTTCTGCCATAGTCTTGAATGAAGTAACTATACTGCAGATAAATGAACAGAAATCAATCTCCTCCTCATTAAACATTTCGGCGTAATCATCCAGCTTGCTTAAGGTAAGAATATCGTTTACCATATCCAGTGTTCTTTGAGCTTCCATGTGAATTCTGAACCCAAACTTCCTGGCATCATCCCCTGTGGCCATACCATTTGCAATCAGCTCCGAATAACCGGAAATTGCATGTAGTGGTGTCTTCAGCTGATGTGTAACATTTGCGGAAAAATTTATTCTTGCGTTTTCAGCTTCTCTCTCCAGGCGTTCCTTTTCTCTATTATCATTCATTATTCCACTTCCAGTTTATAACCAACACTGCGCAATGTCCTTATGTGAACACCTTCAGAACCCGCCAATTTCAGCTTTGCCCTCAGTGTTCCCACATGAACATCCACCGTCCGCGTCTCACCCATATATTCTATTCCCCATATGCTTTCAATGATATGCTCTCTGAAAAAAGCAGTCCCGGGATTATTCATAAACATCTGAAGAATCTCGAATTCCTTGAAGGTGAGTACAACAGGTTTCCCGCCTACTGTAACCTTCCTCTCATCTGGATTTATTTCAATGTTCCCCTGGGTAATTGTGGCAGTCTTTCTACCGCTGCTGCGCCTGAGCACTGCTCTGACTGTTGCGATCAGTTCCATCATTCCAAAGGGTTTGGTCAGGTAACTGTCTGCTCCCAGATCCAGGCCTTGTACTTTATCTATTTCCGAATCCATGGCAGTAGCCAATATTACGGGTATATTCCGCGTATCCGATCTCTGGCGGAGCTCTTTCAGTATATCGAGACCGTTTTTCCCAGGCAGCATAACATCAAGAACGATAAGCTCCGGAAGTTCTTCCTTCATAGCTCTCTCGAATTCTGTACTGTCACAGAAGCCTTTTACCTTAAAGCCTGAATTATTCAGTGTATAAACCATAAGGTCACACGTTATCATTTCATCTTCAACACAGTAAATCATACCAATATTGTAAACCTGTTGCACTCCATATTCAACTGTAACAGTTTTTCCAATCTACTTCTCTTTATAGTACAACTGACATGAGCAGAATCCCTCGTAATCAGGATCCGCAATCTGTTGCAGGAATTCCGAGCAGACACATTTGTTTTCTTCAGATTTAACCACCTTGCATGGGCAGTATCCTCCGGTTCTTTCAAGGCCGATCTTTATCGAATCGACCATTTCCTTATTCTTGTTTTCTCTAACCAGCATACCTTTTTCCTCCCATTATTTCTTTTCCTTCAGATTTCTCCAGGAACCACTGTTTCCCGAACATGACTTTGCTTCAGGCAGTGGCTTCTTACCTCTTCTCTCCAGTTCTCTGTCCATTTCTTCTCTGAGATTAACAGAGGAGAAGCTCTTTTTGTTTTCTTTCTTCTTCATAGCTTTTTCTCCTTTCCTCTTTCTCCTTTTCACAGCCCGCCTATATCCGAACTGTGAGTAAAGAATAACCCGTAAACCTCAGAGAAGTTTGCGGGTTATGTAATGGTTTTGTAAAGTTTTGAACTACCTGGAGAATATCAGCTCGGCAAGCTTTTCCTCTGCCCAGGAATACTCTGTCAGAAACTCACCTTCGAACCTGTCTCTGCTGCCGGAGTTATTATCTAGCCAGGAATAATAATCGCAGTCAAACAGTTTGGTATTCACAAACTGTCCTCTCTTTGTAGAGACAAGTATATCTTCAATCCCCTCTTTTTTAAGTGTATTTCTAAGCCTCCTGATTGCATTATAGAAAACATTAATTTCTTTATCCCCGTACGGTCTGCCTTCCCATACGGCTGCGTATATGGCCTGATTGCTTACTTCTTTGCCCCTGAATGTAACCACATATGCCAGTATTTCCTTGGCCTTCCCCACCAGCGGAACAGGAACACCGTTTTTTAATACGCTGAATGTACCAAAAGTTCTAATATGTATATCTTTTTCCTGTCTCTGAGCCAGCAGCCGTATCTTGTCCATAGTAGACTCAATTACCTCTTTTTCGAGAGGTTTGACTATGTAATAATCTCCCCCTATGATGTTAAACTCGCGTATATAACTATCGTAGGCAGAAATGAAAACTATAATCACATCCGGATTTATCTCACGCAGCTCTTTAGCCAGATCTATTCCGCTTACAACCGGCATCTCAATATCAAGGAAAGCAATTTCAATGTCATTGTTCCTTGCAAATTCACATGCCTTTTCAGGCGAAATAAATTTGCCGATAATATTCAACTCCGGAATATCTTTGCTCAGCCTTAAAAATCTTCTAATGGACAAAGCTTCATCATCAACAACTATCGTCTTCATAACCATCATCTCCCTTTGGTAATCTCACGGTTACTCTGGTTCCGTAACCTATTTCACTGTTGATTTCAACAACAGCATCCATTTCCTTTTCCAAACGGTAAACTGTATTCATAAGACCCGAAGAATCCAATCTTCTTTTTCTGATTTCATCCATAGTCTCCTCTACATCAAAACCGGATCCGAAATCAGTTACCTCCACAATCCATTCATTTTTATTCTCATAGCTATGAATAATAACCGTCCCGTCTGCATTTGCATTATTCCTGACTCCATGCCTTATGGCATTCTCCACAAGAGGCTGTATGCTCAGCGGCGAAACATAAAAATCATCCGCTTCAACTTCGTATACAAGTTTCAGGCGCTCACCCATTCTCATCTTCTCAATATCAACATAAGCCTTTATGCTTCTTAGCTCATCACTGAACAATACTCTGCTGCTGTCATCCATCATGCGCACAACACCTCTTAAATGTATCGCGAAATCTCCAAGAAGCTCTGAAGCATAGTCCGGATTCTCATACACAATTTCCTGTA
>JAKSSH010000007.1 GCA_024403155.1 Clostridia bacterium
TCCCGTGCGTCGGCGGAGGCGTTCCTGTCCGCAGCGGACGACCGCGAGGACTTCTCGCGCGACTTCATCCGGAAGGGCGGGTTCAGATCGGTGGAGGGGCGGGTCGGGACGGCGTGTGGCGGACGGAAGGCGCCGGATTTGCCGGCGACACCAACATCATAGATTCTGTCAACCTGATTTCCTAGAATTTCAGCAGTCACAGCAGCTTCTTCAGCCACCGGCATGTCTGCCGTTCCTGCGCTTACAACAGCTACTCTGCCGACAGTTTCGCAGTTTGCCTGTCCTTTATACTCGATAATACGGGCCATTTCATGGTAACAGGCCTGTGGCAGCAGTTCCTTCACACATGCAAAATCAGACTTGTCTGCTCTGGTTCCCATTACGGTACCATGCTTTGACAATTCTGCGAAAATGTCTCTTATCTGTTCACTTGTCTTGCCTTCACAGTAAACCACCTCCGGAAATCCTGTACGGATGTGTCTGTGATTATCCAGATTGGCAAATCCCAGGTCCTTGTATGGCAGTTCCTTAAGAGCTTCGAAAGCCTCAGCTTCGGACATTTTATCTGATTTTACTTTATTGATTATCTCACGGATATACTCTTCGTTCATTGTTACTGATTTAGTTGTTTTTCAATCTGTCTGCTGAACTTCCTCATATTCTGCATGAGGATGTTCAGATCCTCGATTCTGCGGGCAACGGTGTAGGCATTTTCTTCCTTGTACATGAATATAGCGTTTAGCGTCTGTTCCAGTTCATCATATGTCTGTCCCAGTTCTTCCCTGTATTCATCTGCTGTCAGGAACTCTGCAGCATCGGATCTGTCCACATAATAGAAGTATTCAATGCCGAACAGTTCTCTCACCTTCATTGACAGGAACGCCTTATCCTCATTAAGTCTTGCCCTCAGATACTTCTTAGGCTTCCCTTCAGCGTCGGTATCCTCAATCTTTTCCATTCCTTCTCTCTGCCTGAAAAGAAGTTCATTCATTTCGTCGAAACGTCTGTTGAATACATTTGGAGCCATCTTCAGAACCTCACGATATGAATTGATCTGAGTGCTGGTATTCTTAAGTATCTCAAGAAGTTTCAGGCTCACTGACTGCTTCATGATATCTGCCGCCTTGTTAAGCAGATCATCTCTAACCATGTCAGTGAGAACGTCAATGCCAATCTGCTTTTTAGCGCTGATCGGAATCAATTTTATTGCCTTTGCATCTTCATCTCCCGGCTCAAATCCCATGATATCGCTGATAAGAGCATTGCAGTAATCCAGATACTCCTGCAGGTCCTCTTCAGTTACGGTATCCACCTTGTTTACAGTGAAATAGAACTTTCCTGCGAACTTGCGAACGCTTTTCAGAAATTCCACCTCAATCTGATTGATGGGACTGTCCACTGAAAGCATGAATATTACGCCATCACTCTCTCTGGCGAAATCATATGCTGATTTGGAGTTGTTCTCATGTACCGAACCTACCCCTGGAGTGTCCACGAGAACAAGACCGTTCTTCAGAAAGTCTGATTCTGTAAGCAGTTCAACCTCAGCAACGCCTCTTTCATTATCGTGGTTTTCCTGTTCGCTTATGTACTTATGCAAATCACTTACAGGAACCTCCTGGCACAGACCGTTAGTGAAATAGACTTTTGCCTTTTCCCCGGTCTCACCCTCTGCATATTCTATTCTTGTTACTGCCGCCGTAATGGGCACTATGCCTGTTGGCAGAAGTTTCTTCCCCAGAATTGCATTTACCATTGTAGTCTTGCCACGTTTAAACTGACCGATAACCGCAATGGTAACGTCCTTCTTTTCAAGCTTTTGAGCCAGGTCGCTTACCTGGGAAGCCTGCAGTCTGCAGAGCTCATATTCTTCAAAAATCTTCTGTATCTTTTTCGTAATATCCAGTATTTCCATGCTTTTGCCTTCTTTATCTGTAAATGCTTGTTTCGCTGACCACATAGTCAGGCTTTTTATCGAATTCCTCCACAGGAATTTCCGGAACAACCTGCAGGTCATAGCAGGCTGCAATTGTCTTTATCTGCGGATGCTCATCCAGAAACTTATCGTAGAATCCACCGCCGTATCCGATACGGTCACGCCATGGAGTAAATACTGCTCCCGGCATTATTATTACTGTGGTATCGTTAGGCTCCAGAACTTCTTCTGAGATGGATTCAGTAATGTCATATGCCCCCGTTACAGTTGCATCCTCACCAGAGCCCTCATACCGGTTGAACACCATATCTCCTGCGGTTCCCTTTTCGCCTTTCCTGATTACCTTGGGAACCCATACGTTCTTTCCCTGCTCAGCAGCTATTTCTGCAAGCAGAAGGACGTCCACCTCGTTGTTAATTGGCATGTAAAGGCATACATCCGTTGCCATTTCATATGCGTCAATGTCCATGATTTTACGGCATATCACCTGGGATGCCAGAGCCGCAGTTTCTTCATCAAGTGCTCTTCTTTCGGCAAGCACCGCTTTTCTTATCTCTTTTTTTGTCAGCATATATGCTCCTTATTTAAGATTTTCAGCCAGGTTTCTTACGAAGTCCTGCACGTTGGTTACTATGCCTTTTGCTGCCAGACTGCCTCTGTCTCCCAGCTTGTTAACTGCAAACTCTGAAGTGTCAATATTGTAGAAATATACCGGTCTGATTGTTCCGTCTTCAAGCACCCTGTAGCTTGGTGTCATATTTCCTGCTGCAATCGTATGAAGCACTGTTGCCATGCCAATTACTGTTGTGGATCGTCTAACATGACTTCTGATGGCATCCTGTCCAACATATGTATGTTCATATACCTCCGGAAGCGGGCCGTCATCACGAATCGAACCATTAAGAACAAACGGAACCTTATTCTTAACGCAGCTGTATATGATGCCGTTATCAATCCCCTCGCCCTCTATGAAAGCCGGAATTGACCCGTAGGTGTTAATCTTGTTAATTGTAATCAGATGATTGTAATGACCATTGAAATACGGGTGCTGAGTTCTGATATCCACGCCAAGTGCAGAACCCAGATATGCAGCTTCCAGGTCATGTGTTGCCAGAGCGTTTCCTGCCAGAAGCGCACTTACATATCCTCTGTTTATAAGCTTCGAAAATGCCTCTCTTGCCCCTGCATCAAATGCACAGGCAGGTCCCAGAACCCATGTGATGTATCCGTGGTCACGTTCATATTTCAGAAGATCATAAACGTTGGAGTAATCATATGTGTATGCTGTTTCTCTGCTTCTTGACTGTCTGAATGCAAAGGAATTCTGATGACCCTCCTCAACTCCGGGGAAGTAGAATCCATTATCGTGTACATAGATTCCGTCCTCACAGTTTTCTGTTCTTCCCAGAAATACCATGTCACCTTCCTTCAGATTTCTGAATTCACATACGACTATCTCCCCATCCTTCAGCACCGGGACACAATCCATTCTGGAGTCCTTTGGCAGAATCCATTCACCGTTAACCTTGAAATATTCAGGAAAAATCGACATTGCATGAAAGCCTTCAGGCGCCGCCTTGTCTCTTGGTGCCGGTGCAAGCCTGGCTTCCGGCGCATTTACAAAAATCTCCTGAGTGAAGTCCGGTGCATTGTACTGTCCTAATTGAAATGCCATAACGTCTCCTTATCTTTTAACATTTGCCACATATACACTTATAAGAATTACTATTGCCCCGATTATCTGCTGAATCGTGAAGGCTTCGTGGAGGAATATTACTCCGGCAAGTATTGATATAACTGTTGTCAGGTTTGCAAACAGTGTTGCCTCAGAAACCGAAACGTAATTATTTCCCCAGTTCTGGAATATGAATGCTGCAACAGATGAAATCACCGCCAGATATATTACCGCGATAATGAATGTTCCATCTCCTGCAGGCGCTATCAGAAGCTGGTGGTAGTTTCCGCCGCACTGTACTAGCGCAAAAGCAATAAACACTGCTGTTGCCCCTGCAAACATTACATACGTTCTCTCTATTGCATTGTAATATTCAGCGGACTTTTTACTGAACACGTAGAACAATGCTCCGAAGCAGACTGCTCCCGCCAGAAACAGTACTCCAACAAGAGAGGATTTCATTCCCTCAGCTCCGAGAGTTGTAACGATTACTCCTGCTACAGATAAGAATGCGCATATAACCTGTTTTCTCCTTATGTCCGTTCTCATGAACAGTCTATCAAATACGACTCCCATAATAGGAATAATGGCTATGATCGTTCCTGAAAAAGCAGATGAAGTGTAGTAAATTCCATACGTTTCGCAGAAAAAATACAAAATCGGCTGAAACAGTGCCAGAAGCAGCACATTTTTCAGAGGCTTTCCCTTAAGTGAAAATTCCACCAGAGGGTCTCCATCCTTTTTCCTGATTTTGCGTCCCGCCAGTACGATAATGTTCATTACCAGAAATGCGACAGTGAACCTGTATGCCATGAGAACGCTTGGTATTGTTATGTTCAGGGCCAGTCTTGAGAACAGAAAACTGAAACCAAAGATTACATTTCCTGCTGCTACAGCCAGCAGCCCTTTACCGTGAATATTCATCAATTTAACCTTTCAAACAAACTTCTTTTCATTATCTCATCAGTTTTTCACTCGGTCAACATCTTATGATGTGTTTTTGTGATATACTTTATATGTAGAAAAGAGGTTTACTATGAATATTAGAGAATACATCAGCCAGAAGAAAAAAGAAATTCTTATTGGCAGACTTACATCCAATCAGTTCCAGCAGTTCTTCAGAACCAACGCTGCCGAACTGCAGAAAATGCTCACATATTACGAGTGTGCCATCATGGAAGTGGAAACCAGGTTTAAAGTACTGAACCAGGAGTTTTCCCTTTCCCGTGAATACAGCCCAATTGAAACAATCAAATCCAGACTTAAATCCATCGACAGTCTCATCGAGAAAGTTGAGCGCTATCAGGTTCCCCTTTCTGTTAAAGACATCGAGGATCAAATTGAAGACATCGCAGGAATTCGTGTAATATGCAGTTTCCCTGAAGATATCTACACCGTAGCAGATTGTTTCCTTCAGCAGGACGATGTTGCCCTCATTGACTGCAAGGACTATATCAGAAACCCAAAAGAAAACGGCTACAGAAGCCTTCATCTTATCGTTACTGTTCCTATTTTCCTGGAACATGAAAAACGCGAGGTTAAGGTTGAAGTTCAGCTCAGAACCATCGCCATGGATTTTTGGGCCAGTCTGGAGCACAAACTAAAATACAAAAAAGAACTTCCTGCTGACATAAGCGACCGTCTTGTAGGAGAACTGCTTGAATGCGCTACCATAGGGGCAGATCTTGATAACCGAATGCAGAAAATAAGGCGCCAGCTATCTGAAGATTCCTCCGAAATAGATGACGCCGTTGATCAACATCAGTGGTTTTGATACCGGGCCGGTCCCGGTATTTTTTTATTCATCAAAATTCTTGTCTGAAGCAGTATCGAAAATTCTGTTTACTTCTTCTGATGGGCTCTTTGTAGCCAGTGTAACGATCACCGCTACGATTGCACCTGCAACGAATCCAGGAAGGATTTCGTATACGCCTGTTGATGACAGACAGAACAGCCAGAAGATATCTACTGCAGCACCTGCAATAACTCCTGCGCATGCTCCTGCATAGTTAAACCTTCTCCAGAACAGCGACAGAATCATCACCGGTCCGAATGCCGCTCCGAATATTCCCCATGCATTTTCAACCATATTCATGATTGCCTGAGCTCCACTTCCACCGGAAGATGCAATGAAGTAAGCAACTATTGCCAGAACTACTACTGCAATTCTTCCAACCCAGAGAGTTTCCTTGTCTGAAGCTTCCTTTCTGAGCAGTGGCTTGTAAAGGTCAGCTGTGAACGAGCTTGATGCTACCAGCAGCTGTGAGTCAGCAGTTGATACTGATGCCGCCATAATGGCTGCAAGCAGGAATCCTGCAACAGCAGGTGGGAAGAATCTTCTTGCCATTACGATGAATACTGTCTTTTGTGCTCCTACTGTCAGCAGTTCTTCTGCTACAAACATTCTTGCGAAATAAGCAACCAGGCAGGCACCGCCGATTGACAGAACAACCCAGATAATTGCGACCCATGCTGACTTCTTAACCATTGAAGGCTTTTCGATTGACATGAATCTTACAATAATGTGCGGCATTCCAAAGTATCCAAGTCCCCATGCCAGGCCTGAAACGATATCCTGCCATGATGCTCCAAAGAGGCTTTCACCGAATACGCACTGTACGATTGATCCGTCAGCATCTGTATATTCATAAACATTCTGAAGCGCACTTGTATCTATCTGCTGTGTGGCAACAACGATAATAGGAATTGCCAGCAGTGCCAGAAGCATCAGGATGCCCTGAAAGAAGTCTGTCCAGCATACTGCCTTGAATCCACCCAGAAATGTGTATCCAACAATGATCAATGCGAATACAAGCATTGCAGTCTTAGGCGAAACACTTGGGAACAGCATTGTGAATACTGATGAACCTGCAACGAAAGCAGATGCTACATATACGGTAAATGCAATCAGGAAAATGATGGCGCATATTACCTGCAGAGCCTTACTCTGTGAAGCAAATCTGTTTGTCAGGTACTGTGGCAGTGTGATCGAGTCATTTGATACCTTGCTGAATTTTCTAAGTCTTCTTGCACAGAAAATCCAGTTTGCAGCGGTACCAAGAGCCAGGCCGATACCAATCCAGATCTGACCGAACCCGAATGCGAGAATTGATCCCGGCAGACCCATCAACAGCCATGCTGACATGTCTGATGCCTGGGCTGACATTGCTGTTACCCATGGTCCCATGCTTCTTCCACCAAGGAAGTAGTCCTTCTGGTTCTTGTTACTTCCGTTGAAGTAGAACAACAGTGCTACTCCAAGGAGAATAACGAAATAAGCTATAAATACAAAAATTTCAGCGTTCATAAATAATTTCCTTTCTTTTCAAATCCTCGGTTAGTATAGCAGAACAAATCTAATAATAAAATACAAACTATATTCTATATTTTATAGACGATTTCAATATAATATTTTGAATTATCCTTGAAATTTCAACGATAATCTATTAGACTATAGTATATACAAAATATTATACTAAATAAAAAATGAGGAAATTTTCATGAAAAAGACAACAAATCAGACCAAAGGCCGCATAGTTTCCGCCGCCTGGCAGCTGTTTTATAAGTATGGATATGCCAACACAACAATCGATGATATTGTTGAATTATCACAGACTTCAAAGGGTTCTTTCTATCACTACTTCAGTTCCAAGTATGACCTTTTAAGTTCCCTTTCGTATCTTTTTGATGAAAAGTACGAAGAGCTGATGGAAACCATGGACACTAAGCTTTCACCAATAGAAAAACTCCTGACCATGAATCAGGAGCTGTTTCTGATGATTGAAAATACCGTTTCTGTTTCAATGCTTTCTCAGCTGTTCGGATCCCAGCTTATAACCAAGGGCGAAAAACACCTGCTGGATCCTGACCGAACCTACTATAAACTTCTCAGGCAGATCGCCGTGGAAGGTCAGCAGCAGGGACTGTTCAGAAAAGACCTTTCAGTTAACGATATCAGCAAAGCCTACGCTCTATTTGAACGAGGAATGATGTATGACTGGTGCATATCAAGCGGTAATTATTCTCTCTGTCAGTATTCAGAGAAAATGCTTCCACTGTTCCTTGACGGGCTCACTAATTGAGCCCTTTTTTTGAATGATATGCGGCTGCCTTAGATAGAGCTCCCCTGTCACTGTCAAAACAGTATATTGCATTGGACAGATATTCCCTTGTGGAATCCGTTTCAATGTTACTCTGGTACAGAATGTCCAGAAGATTATCCAGAAAAACATCATCTGAGGCTGTTACACATATTTCATTAATGTTAAACGGGATTACAAATATTCTGCTGGATTTCAGTTCATCACACAATTCCTTCATAAGATCTTCAAGTAGCATGTACGAGGCACCATAAAGACGCTGTTTGCTGGAAACGAAGGTGAAACTGTCCGGAACGTCCAGGCGTGCCTGCTTATCATCCGTTCTTGAAATTCTATTGATTTCCAGCGGAAGAACCTTTTTCATATTATTCATGGCCAGTTCATGCAGTTCCCTCTGATCGATACCCAATTCTTCAAGCACACTGTGTGTAACCACACAGGAATCATACCCACCTCTGGGACTTTTCATCATGATTCTGTATATTACGGACATGTCCAGCACATCCATGTGGGGTGTATCCTTAAGCAGTTCACCATTCATTTCGGAATTGATAATATTGGGAATTATATTCTCCTTTTGTGTCTTAATGTCCAGCAGATTATCAATGTCCTGAAACATTCCTGCAAAATTTACAATGATTTCTGCCGCACATTCCAGCACATCATCAAGATCTTCTGAAGTCTTGAACACATCGTACATTTCATCCAGATATATTACCGGCATAGCCATTCTTTCATCCATGTCATCGGATCTTAATGTGAGTGCGTCCTTTTTCTCGTTAATCTTCGCCACACTTTCGACCACTGGATAATAGTTGTTGAACACAGGCGGCAAATAGTCGCATATCCTTTCTGAAACAATCTCTTTAAAAGTGTTATATTCCATCATAAAAATACCCCTTTCTATGCATAATGGAAATAATTGGTAATCCAAGAATAGCATGGTCAGGGGTAAATGTCAATATTTTACTGTTATTTATTTACATTTTGTTTAAATGCACATTGCCGGAGCTGCTGTGTATAACCACATTGCACTCCAGTACAGTACCAGCAGTACTGCTCCTGCCCATGGAACATCCTTATTCCAGAAAAGCTTCATGGTAAGCACCAGATCCGAAATCAGGAACACTATTGCACCAACTCCCAGAAGTACAGCTACCGAATCATTATTACATGTGATTACCAGCTGCAGTCCGAGACCTGCAGACAGACCAACAAAGAATGCATATATTGAGCAGGGCAGAGCATTGCTGCCAAAATCATAATCATCACTCTTTGTGAAGAAAATTGTTCCTCCCAGAACCAGCACCGATACGATTGCAGGCCAGCTCACATGCCAGTTCATCATTGACAGGAATACCACGCACAGAACAACCTGGGCTGCACAGAATGAAAATACTCCAATTACGAACTGCGGATTCTTCAGCCTGTTATCAATTTCATGCCCCAGCGCCAGAAACAGATCTCCGAAGAAACAGAGAACATATGCCGGCAGAAGCAGGAAAAAAATCACGTCTCCGGACACTGCAAACGCAGCAACGGCTATAACCAGGAACAGAACAGAAGTTATGCACTTCATTACTGTATATTTCACCTGAGTATCATTCTCCGGACTGTTTTTGTATTCTATTACTATTGTTACTGCTGCGCATATCGCATACAGTAATGTTACTGACCAGATAATCATTATTTTAACTCCATTGAAAAAATCCGAGCCCGCATGTCAGCAGGCTCGGATTTGACTGTTACTTATTTATTCAGCTGAGCAGCTACTTCTGCAGCGAAGTCTTCTTCCTTCTTTTCGATTCCTTCGCCTACTTCGTATCTGACAACCTTAGCCAGTGACAGTGCCTTGTCTACTGATTCCAGATACTTGGATACAGTCTGCTTTCCATCTTCAGCTCTTACGTAAGTCTGATCCAGCAGACATATTTCCTTCAGCTGCTTTGAAATACGTCCTTCAACCAGTCCCTTGAATATCTTGTTTTCTGAGATTTCTGCCTTTGCAGCAACTGCCAGTTCAGCCAGCTTAGCCTTACCTTCTTCTGAAATGAAGTTTGGCAGGTAGTTAAAGTTGAAGCTCTTGTCTTCTCTCTTCTCAGCCAGAACAGCAGCATCTTCTTCTCCCCAAACGCCGCCTGCAGCCTTGTCAAGCAGTCCATTCAGGATTGGCTTAGGAAGTGTGAACGGATCGTTCAGTGCACTTTCCAGGGTAACCTTCTTGATGTTAGCCAGTTCGCTGTCTGAGATTTCATCTCTGCTTACGTACTGTGGATTCATAGCTGCAACCTGCATTGCAACATTGTTCAGCGCTTCCTTGTTGGCATCGCTGTCTTCTCCGTTAGCAGCAAGAATTACACCAATCTTTCCACCCATGTGAATGTATGAAGCCAGAGCGTCGCCTGAAACCTTTTCGATTCTTCTGATTGACATGTTTTCACCGATCTTAGCGATGAGAGCAGTCAGTGCTTCGCCTACTGTTGAACCATCAAAAGCCATAGCCTTGAATGCTTCCATGTCTGTGCTTTCTGCAGTCAGAGCCAGCTTGGCAAGCCCTTCTACAAAGTTAATGAATTCTTCGTTCTTAGCAACGAAGTCTGTTTCTGAATTTACTTCAACGATAGCTGCAGTTTTGCCATCTTCTGAAAATGCAGTCTTAACAAGACCCATTGCAGCGATTCTTCCGGCCTTCTTGGCAGCCTTTGAAAGTCCCTTTTCCTTCAGAACTTCAACAGCAGCATCGATATCGCCGTCTGTTTCAACTAAAGCTTTCTTGCAGTCCATCATGCCTGCGCCTGTCATTTCGCGCAGTTCTTTTACCATCTGAGCAGTTACAGCCATTATTCTTCCTCCTTAACTTCATCTTCAGCAGGAGCTTCTGCAGCTTCTATTGCAGCTTCTTCAGCTTCGCTTTCATCAAAGCTTTCGCCCTGCTTAGCTTCGATAACAGCATCTGCCATGCAACCGGCGATCAGCTTGACAGCTCTGATTGCATCATCGTTTGCCGGGATAACATAATCAACATCATCCGGGTCACAGTTTGTATCTACGATTCCAATTACCGGAATGCCAAGTACTCTTGCTTCAGCAACGGCAATCTTTTCCTTCTTAGGATCAACTACGAAGATTGCTCCAGGCATACCCTTCATTTCTCTGATACCGCCAAGGTTCTTTACCAGCTTCTCATATTCCAGTCTGAGCTTGCCGACTTCCTTCTTTGACAGCTTTTCGAATGTGCCATCAGCTTCCATTTCTTCGATTTCGCCGATTCTTCTGATTCTCTTTGAAATTGTCTTGTAGTTTGTGAGCATTCCGCCTAACCATCTCTGGTTTACGAAGTACATGTCACATCTCTTTGCTTCATCTTCGATTGCAGCCTGAGCCTGCTTCTTGGTTCCTACGAACAGAACCGGCTTTCCTGTTGCTGCAACTTCCTTCATGAAATCATAAGCCTCATCGATCATCTTTACTGTCTTCTGCAGGTCGATGATGTAGATTCCGTTTCTTTCTGTGAAGATGTAAGGAGCCATCTTAGGGTTCCATCTTCTTGTCTGATGTCCGAAGTGTACACCAGCTTCGAGTAACTGTTTCATTGAAATTACTGACATTTTTCTTTCTCCTCTCGGTTTTTGTCCTTCCACGATGGCCTCTAGGGAAACAACCTTATGCACGCTTTTTTCTGCTTTTGCGCGACAGCCATTTGACTGGCCGTTAAGGCACCGGTTTCCTGCCAAACCTCCGTGTGTAAAATAAAATATTTGCCGGCATCGTCCATAAGGCGATACCGACAAATAATATACTACATAAACCTAGTATTTGCAAGCGTTTTCGTCCATTTTCTTGCGTAGTCTTCGCATGCATTTTTCACCCATTCTGATACATTGTCTATCGATTAAAAGCACAGTGCAGTTTTCTATGCTTCTGATGTGATTTAAATTTAAAATATAACTCTCATGAGGGCTGAAAAATCTGTCGTCCAGTTTTCCCATTAGTTCATGCAATGTGGAATAGAAATGATACTCTCTTTCAGCTGTATAAAGGATTACTCTGGCACCGTATTTCTCCATATAAAGAATCTCTTCAAATGGAATATTGGTTCTGTTTCTGCCTTCTTTCACATACAGCTTATTCTCCATCTCTATTTATCCTCCTGTATTTTAAGCAAAGCAGCCTGCTTTTCCAGTTTCTTAACAGCCCTGTTGTAAACCACCTTATCCCTGTGCTCAAGCTTTACTTCCCTGCCCAGCCTGCGAATAATGTCCAGTTCATTTCTTGAAAGTACAACTTCTCTGTTCAGTTTGGGGCCGATATATCTGTATCCTCCGTACCTGGACCTTACACGTTCAATAAGATAATGACCCTGAAGATAATCAATGTCATTGTATATAGTTCTCCTGTCCACATGGAATCTGCTAGCAAGCTCCTTGGCTGTTACAATTTCTCTGCACTGGAGAATATCCAGTATTATTTCACGTCTTACACTTGCTGTTAACTTTGTCATTTCAATTTCTGTTTCTACAATTTCAGTCACAATAAAAGTACAGTGTTATCTGTACTTTTAATCTATATCTTAAATGTCTAGCCTAATTAGACATTTGACAAAGTTGTTCTGGTTTTGCACAAAAAAAGAGACCCTGTCGGGTCTCAGAATAATCTCTGCCTAACCTTCTCTGTAAGTGATAAGGTCTTCAGCTATTTCGTTTGCTGCGATCGATACAGGCTTGCTTACTTCTTCTTCCGTAAGCTTAGGCATTCCGTCAATAATGTCTCTTGATCTCTTGGCTGCCAGAATTACAAGAGTGTATCTGCTGTCAGCTTTTGTTCTGATTTTGTTAATTGATGGATATAACATTGTTAAGCCTCCTTGCTTTTTTCTATCATCATGATTTGCTGCACCTCAGCAACTGCAGCATCCAGATTCTCGTTTACAACACGGTAATCGTACTTGTCTGCCTGTGCCAGATCGTTCATGGCTTCTTCAAGCCTCTTGTTCATGATTTCCTCAGACTCTGAACCTCTGCCGATTATTCTAGCCTTCAGTTCCTCAACCGATGGCGGCAGGATAAATACCAGAATGGCTTCAGGATACGATTCTCTTACCTGAAATGCGCCGTGATAATCTATTTCAAGAATTACATCATGTCCCTCTTCCAGCCACTGAATAACCTGTTTTCTCGGTGTTCCATAGTAGTTGTTCACATAAAGATTGTGCTCCAGAAGTCCGCCCTCGGAGAGAAGCTTCTCGAATGCTTCCTTCGATACAAAGAAATAGTCTACTGCTTCTTTTTCACCCTTTCTGGGATTTCTGGTAGTCATGGAAACAGAAAATCTGATATTGTCATCTGCCTCAAGAACCTTCTTGCAGATTGTTCCTTTTCCGGCTCCTGATGGGCCGGATATCACATACAGTTTTCCTTTTGCCATGCCATCTCCTACTAGTACGATATCATTTCATCGAGTTGGTATTATAACATAAAATTCCAATTGAGTACACACATTTTACTCAATATTCTGTACCTGTTCTCTGATTTTTTCTATCTCACTCTTTGTTTCAAGCATGAGGGATGTTATTTCCAGATCGTTTGCCTTGGAACCGATTGTGTTGGCTTCCCTGTTCATTTCCTGAACCAGGAAGTCCAGCTTCTTTCCCACTGTTCCATGGCTTTCAGTCAGGAATGACTTCAGCTGAAGCATATGGCTGTCCAGGCGAACCAGTTCTTCTGTAATGTTGGCCTTGTCAGCGAATACAGCAGCTTCAATCAGAATTCTGTCTTCAGGAATGTCAACCTTGTCTTCCACTAGTTCCTTGATTCTTGCTTCAAGCTTTTCTCTGTATTCCTTGGCAACCAGCGGTGCACGAACCTCAATTTTCTTGACGATATCTCTGATGATATCACCCCGCATGAGAAGGTCTTCAGCCAGCTTGCCGCCTTCAACGATTCTCATTTCGTCCAGATTGGCTGCTGCTGCCTTAACTGCGTTGCAGATTACCTCTGTTACCTTTTCTTCATCTTCAACGTCTGGAATTGCCTTGAGAACATCAGGCATTGAGGAAACCAGCTTCAGATCGATGTCACCGGCAAGTTCATATGTGTCCTTCAGTTCATTCAGATTGGCAATGTACTGCTGAGCAACCGGGGTGTTAAGTTTGATTGTAATGTCCCCTTCAGTAAGGTTCTCAACAATAATGGAAACGTCGGCCTTACCGCGTTTCATCTGTTCTTTAATTAGTGTTTTGATTTTTTCTTCAGCGAAGGAATATCTTTTCGGCATTTTCACGCTGATGTCAGCGTATCTGTGATTCACCGTTTTTATCTCACAGATGACATTTCTCTTGCCGTCAGAATATTCACCTCTACCAAAACCTGTCATACTCTTGATCATACAATTTGTCTCCTATCTTTTTCTAATTTATGATACTATAGTTATTGTAAAGCAAAAGCAGAAAGGTGTCAAAATATGTCATATGACGGCATCGTAACCAGTGCGATGGTTAACGAGTTAAAAGACAATTTAATATTGGGAAAGATTGAAAAGATCTATCAGCCACAGCCGGAACAGCTTCTCCTTCAAATCCACACTCAGGAAGGCAAGAAGAAGCTTTTTGTGTCCGCAAGCGGTAGCCATTCTGCTGTGTATCTCACAGAAAGCTCATTTGAAAATCCCCAGACTCCACCTCTGTTCTGCATGGTGCTTAGAAAGCATCTGGGAGCATCAAGAATCACCGACATAATTCAGCATGAAAATGATCGAATCATAGAGATTCTTCTGGAAACCGTTGACGAACTTGGCTTCAATGTAAACAGAAAACTAGTGATTGAAATCATGGGCAAGCACTCAAATGTTCTTCTAATAGACATGGGTACCGGCAAGATTATCGAAAGCATCAAGCATGTGGGCATTGATGTGAATCGCGCACGTCAGATTCTTCCGGGAAAAATGTATGAATACCCTCCTGCTCAGAACAAGGTTCCTTTCGAAGAAGTAACCGAGGCTCTCATTTCAGAGCTTACTAAAAACCAGCTGCAGCCTGAACGCAGCCTTCTTGACGGCATCCAGGGCATTTCCCCTGCAATAGCCCAGTCAGCAGTATCAGGCAGTATAGACGATATAGACGGCACAGCAGATTCAGCACGGATTTTTGACTGGTTTTCATTCCTGAACCAGACTCTCAATCAGCGACAAATCAGCCCGATTGTGTACGTGAAGGACCATAAACCTGCAGACTTCCATGTGTACCCTCTCTCCGTATATGAAGAGGATGACAGATATGAAGTATACGAATTTGATACTCTCAGTCAGGCTGCAGAATACTTCTTTGTAAACAGAGAATCCTCCAATACTATAAAGCAGAAATCAAATGACCTTAATCGCGTAATAAATGCTCAGCTGGATAAACTCAAGCTGAAGCTTCAGAGGCTGAAGGAAGACCTCAAAAGAGCTGAGAACTCTGACAGATACAGGCTGTATGGAGAACTGCTTACAGCCAATCTTCATCTTGTTAAATCCGGAGATAAAAGTGTTACCGTAACCAGTTATTACGATGGCAGCCAGGTTGAGATTCCTCTTGACCCTAAATACTCTCCATCAAAAAACGCACAGAATTACTTCAAGAAATTCGGCAAATACAAGACTGCAATCAGGGAAAAGAACCTGCAGCTTGATGAGACCATGCAGGAAATAGAATATCTTGAATCCGTTTCCGCATTCATTGATCATGTGAAATCAATAGAAGAAATAGAACTGCTGAAAGCTGAACTGATCGAAACCGGATATATCCGCCGCCGTCAGACAAAAGCTTCAAAGCGCTGTTCCAATAAAAAAGATAAGCCTAAGCCACACACATATACTATTAGCTCCGGTAAAACTGTCATGGTTGGCAGAAACAACAAGGAAAACGACTGGCTCACATTCAAAAAGGCATCTTCCCAGGACATATGGTTCCATACCAAAGACATTCATGGTTCACATTCCATTCTCTTTACTGAGGGCCAGTATCCTTCAGAAGAAGAACTGTTCCAGGCTGCAGCCATTGCCGCCTATCACAGCAAGGCCCGGGAATCAGAAAACGTGCCTGTAGATTACACTAAGGCACGTTATGTTAGAAAGCCTGCCGGTTCAAAACCCGGCTATGTTATCTTCACACATAATAAGACATTGTATGTGAACCCGGCCATACCGGAATAACTATTTATATGTATCGATAAATTCTATAATTCTATCGATAACCTCATCACCTCTGGTGATGGCATTTCCATTATGAATTTCGTGATACAGACCCGGCCAGCGGATAAAGTCAACTTTATCTCCACGGGTCTTTAATATTTCATAGACTTTTTCTGTTCCTGCTATGTCACAGATTCTGTCATCTCCTCCGTGCATGAGCATTGTAGGAATTTCATGGGTCTTGCCGTTATCTTCAAGAGTTCCCTCTTCAAGTCTCCTGCCCACATCAAATCCATCAACTGCACACAGGAATGAGATTTTGTTGTGAACCATAGGATTTTCCGAATAGGGTTTTACTGTTTCAGGATGTCCCAGAACTGACTCATCAACTGCACTTCCTATTGTCATTGCAGGCATGATTTTGCTTGCTGTTTTAACGAAAGCATACAAAGGGCCAGGGATAGGTCTGACAAGTCTGATCCAAGGAGCGGAAATCAGATATGCGGAAGGGATGTTATTGAAGTCTCCTCTGCTTCTGTAATCCAGAGTAACGTTTCCACCCATGCTGTGACCGTAAAGAACTATTTCCTTTCCCGGATATTCTTTCTGGGCGAATAGAAGCAGATCACTTACATCAGCAAGCACATCTTTTCGCGGAGCACAATGTCCTTTAACATTTACTGACCTGCCGTGTCCTCTCAGATCCATGGACAATACTGCAAAATTTTTTTCATTGAATCTGGCTGCCACTCTGTCATATCTTCCGCCATACTCGCCAATTCCATGAACAATACAAACCACCTTGTCCGGATTTTCTATCGGCCAGCTATAGCCGTTAACGATTCCCTTGCCGGCTTTTTTTAATTTGAATTCCTTGTACATTTCCAACCCTTTCTATACTGCCCACGGCAGAATGCAACGAAAAAATGTCCTCTTCTGACAACTATTCAGATTTTTCTTGAAATTATATCTCCCCATATTATATTGTTTTATCACGGAGCTTAACAGCGCATATGCAGGCGCATATGGAATTGCTAATTCAGCTATGAAAGGAGGCCCTTCATGGACAACAAATGCAGCATCTGCGGTTGTACTTACGAGACATTTGCTTTCAAGGGCGGTTATGTCTGTGAGGCCTGCCTTCAATACGTAAGGGAAAATTTCGGACCCGATTCTCAGGTTAGAGAAGATTAATAAAACAGCAGTTCCCGCGCCTGCAGCTTTAAGCTCCTCTCAGTTTATTAATCACCTTCTGAAAATCCTCAGGTACAGGACTTTCGAATTCCATATATTCGCCGCTAACCGGATGAACAAATCCAAGAACTCTTGCATGGAGCATCTGCCTTTTGGCTCCCTGTTTGTTCTTAGCAGGACCGTATAGTTCATCTCCCAGAAGCGGATGTCTGATATATGTCATGTGAACTCGTATCTGATGAGTTCTTCCTGTTTCAAGTCTTGCTTCAATCAGTGTAAAGTCGCCGAATCTTTCAAGTACTTTATAATGAGTTACAGCTGGTTTTGCACTCTGAAAGCCCTGCATTCCTTCATGAAGCACCGTGTTTCGAAGACGGTTTGAAGGATCTCTTCCGATAGCCTCATCCACAGTTCCCTCGTCTTCCCTGATGTTGCTGTAAACGATGGCATTATACCTTCTTGTGATTGAATGTTCAGCCAACTGTTCAGATAAACCCGCATGTGCAGCATCTGTCTTGGCTACAACCAGAAGCCCGCTTGTGTCCTTATCTATTCTGTGAACGATTCCCGGTCTGATTACACCGTTGATTGATGACAGATTGTCTCCACAGTGATGCATCAGTGCGTTTACCAGCGTACCTGAATAATTACCAGGTGCAGGATGAACAACCATGCCTGCAGGCTTGTTTACAACCAGAAGATTATCATCTTCGTATACTATGTCCAGAGGAATATCTTCAGGCTCTACCTCTAGAAGTTTTGGCACTGGAATGGATACTGTCACCTTTTCTCCTGCCTTGCACTTATGTTTTTTCTCAGTGCACACATTTCCATCAATCAGGACGCATTCTTTTTCAAAAAGTTTCTGAATGAAACTCCTGGAATAATCTTCTAAAGCGGCAGAAAGAACCAGATCAAGCCTGGTTCTCTCATTTTCTTCTGAAATATTAACTTCTAATGTTTCAAGAATATTATCCATAAATTATCTTTTCGGATTTCTGTTCTCATAAACAACCATGTAGATGATCAGCAGTCCGCATCCTACTACCACTGCGATGTCTGCAACATTGAATACCGGGAAAAAGCCAAAGTCGAACATATCGATTACATGGCCGTATGCAACTCTATCAGTAAGATTTCCAAGTCCTCCACCGCATATGAGCGCTAGCGAAACCAAAAATACAGGCTTCATGGTCTTACTGTTAACAAGCATGTACAGTAGTGCTATGCAAATCAGAATCCCCGGCAGTATTATCAAAAGCAAAGGATGTCCCTCAAGCATACTGAACGCTGCTCCGGTATTCTGCACATATGTAATGTGAAAGAAATCTCCCAGTACCGGAAATGAATCTCCAGGCTGCATTCCATTATTAATGGCGGTCTTGACGAATCTGTCAAGCACCATTACTCCAACTGTAATTAAAAGATAAATCATATTTTATAACTGTATAGTTCCGCGATTATTTGCACCTTCAGAGAATCGCTCAATTGAATTGTCATTTTCTGCTTCAGGTGCATCCGGCAGATCATCAAAATCGCTTATTCCCAGTTCAGGAAGAATTGCGTTACTCATGGATTCGAATCTGCGAAGTTCAGTTTCCAGAAGTTCCTTATACTTATTTCTGAATTCAACATATCTTGCTCTGAGTTCCTGCGTTTCTCTGGAAATTGCTTCTGATTCCTCTCTGGCGCTCTTTCTTGTAAGTTCTGCATCCAGTTCAGCATTCTTCAGCAGTATGTCTGCTCTCTTTTCTGCACTGGCGGAAATATCAGCCATCAGTGACTTGGCAGCCTGAAGAGTTTCTACAACAGATCCCTCAGAACTTCTGATTCTTTCAAGTTCCTCAACCAGTCTGCTGTTTTCTTCCTTGGTTTCTCTGAGTTCATTCAGAAGCCTGTCCATGTCCAGAGTTATTTCATCCAGAAATTCGTTAACTTCTTCTTCCTTGTAACCGCGAACGGCTTTAGTGAACTCTTTTTCCTGTATGTCGATAGGTCTTATCATCGGCATGTCCTCCCGTAATATTCCGGTTAATTACTTCCAAGGGTTTTCATCTGCTCCGGCGAAGCTGTATGGCCTGTTTTCGCCGTCAGCAAATATTGCAACATTCTCAGGTGCAAATACAAAAATATTGTTTGCAACCTTCTGAACGTTTCCGTTAAGAGCATATGTGGCTCCGCCCAGGAAGTCAAAAATCTTTCTTGCTGTATCTGAATCCAGTTTTTCAAGATTTACGATTACAGGTTTGCGACTTCTGAGATTGTCCACCAGCTTGGAGCATTCGTCGAAGCTCTGAGGTTCAATTACAACCAGCTTAAATGCGTTTGTAATTGATTTAACTGTCTTGTTCTGCATTGGAACGATATTGGTTGTATCATACTTTTGAGAGCTTCCCATTGGCTTCCTTGGCTCTATAGGCTTTCTTTCCTGATACACAGGCGGTTTATATGTTTCTTCTTCATATTCCACCATATCTTCATCATATTCTTCTACCCCAATAAGGTCCTTAAATTTATTAAGCATTCCCATTTTTCTTTGCCTCCTGCTCTCTTCTGTACGCTTCGTAGTCTCTTTCACCAAAGATAGCGCTTCCTACTCTAACTAAATTTGATCCCGCTTCGATGGCAACCGGGAAGTCTCCTGACATTCCCATTGACAGATACTCGAAATCCAGTTTCGGATCGTCTATGTTCTTAAGCTCATCATACTTTGCCTTAACACCATCAAAGTAAGGCTTAACATCTCTCATGTTTTCAACGATAGGTGCCACACTCATGAGACCCTTGATTCTGATATTTTCACAATTTGCCAGGATCTCTCTAACCAGTTCTTCAGCTCCATCAATACTTACGCCGAATTTGCTTTCCTCCTGAGCCGGATTAATCTGAACCAGAATGTCCATTGTCTTTTCGTGCTGTGCAGCTCTCTTGTTTATTTCCTTGGCCAGTTTCATGGAATCTACTGAGTGAATCATGTCAACCTTATCTATGATGTATTTTACTTTGTTAGTCTGAAGGTGTCCGATCATATGCCACTTAACAGGCTTGATTGCTTCAAACTTGTCCATGATTTCCTGAACCTTGTTTTCGCCAATGTCCGTTACTCCTGCATCGATTGCAGTGTTGATTTCTTCAGGATTTCTGGTTTTGCTTACAGCTACCAGAGTAACCTCTTCTGCTTTTCTTCCGCAGCTTTCCGCTGCATCTCTGATCTTTTCCTGAACAGCTTCAAGATTCTTTTTTATGTCTTCCATTTGATGTCAATCCTCCTTTAGGTCTTTTTTCATGTCTTCCTCAAGAGCTTCCTTCGGATTCTTCAGAACCTCCTGATATACGGATACTGTCTTTACCTGTTCATACTTGTCATTAACAAATATGGATTCGAAAATGACAGATTGTTCATCATTAGAGATTTTAACCTTAATCGGTACGAAGTATACATCGTCATCCTTTGTCTTAACGTATACCCCCTGGACTCCATCCTTTGAGATAATGCATTCATTATCCACAATAAGTCCCTCTGTATTACTTGACACAACAGTCATTTCAACTTCTCTGGCTGTTGCGAATTCTTCATAATATGCATTTGAGGAGAAAACCAGTTTTACAAAGTCTCCTTCTTTTTTGCAGCTGTAAACTCTGGCATCCACCGTACTGTCTGCAAACTGAATTCTGACCTTGGAATCCATTTCAAATTTTATGGCATCCGGCTTTTCCATCCAGCACACAATATACCATACGTCATCGTTTGAAATCTTGAATACCGGTTCACCTTTTACCACATCGGTCCTGCTAAGCTCAAGCTGGCGCAGATTCTTGTCTTCAGTCTTCTCTTTTTTGATGTTATCAAGATTAGCTATTGAGAAATATTTCTCCTGGCCATCCATCACGGTACTGAACACTCCGCTGATCGGAGCACTGTTTGATTCCTGCAGAAGCTCGTAGTTCTTCAGCTTCTGAAGGTATTTCTCGTATTTTCCTCCGATTTTTGCCTTGCTTCTCTTTTCATTATCTGCAGGCTCTATACTGGAAATGCTGCTGCCTTTCTTAACTACAGTATCGTTGCTTAAGTTATATGTAATCTGGCCGGTTTCCGTAGCAGTACAGATGGCTTCGTCCTTTACGAAGTACCCTGTGGTTTCGCAGGAAACCTCCAGATTTCCATTTTCCAGAGTCTGAGTTGTATCAAAAGCGTCTGTTATTTTCGGAACAACATAAACAACAATATATAGTATTACCAATGCTGCCAGATAAGCAATGATTATTCGCTTTGTTTTCTTTGAAATCTTTATTTTCATCACTTAATTTTACATCAAACAGCAGGTACTTTCAACGCACTATATATAGATTTTGCAAAAAACTATTTAAGCTTGTCCATTATCATTTTCTCGTCTTTGGAGAAGCGTCTGGTACCATCTTTGTTTTTGTCATCCCTATGAGAAATGTATTTCTGAAACAGCTCCGGTCTTCTCTCTTTTGTAATTTTCAGGCTCTCTTCCAGCTTCCAAAGATCAATGAGCTTGTGGTTGCCGCTTACAAGTACTTCAGGCACCTTCATGCCCCTGTATTCCCTTGGCTGAGTATACTGAGGATGCTCAAGCAGCCCTGAATAAACCGATTCGTCCAGTGCCGAGTTCTCATTGCCCAGCACTCCCGGAAGAAGTCTTGCAACGCTATCTATGAGCACCATTGCAGGAAGCTCCCCTCCTGTAAGCACGTAATCGCCAATTGATATCTCTTCTGCGTCCCAGTAATCCAAAACACGCTGATCAACACCTTCATAGTGTCCGCAGAGAATAACCATATCATTCAGTTGTGAAAGCTCCTTAATTTTTCCCTCATCCAGAATTTTCCCTCTTGGTGACATGTAAATCACCTTGCGACCTTTAGCTTCAACATGTTCCATGGCTCCAAAAATAGGATCAGCCATCATGACCATTCCGCCGCCACCGCCAAATGGATAGTCGTCAGCCTTGTTGTGTTTATCGTTGCTGAAATCTCTTATATCTGTCAGCCTGATATCCAGTATTCCCTTTTCTACTGCTCTTCCCAGCATACTGTCCTGTGTGACAGGTCTGAACATCTCAGGGAAAAGTGTAAGTATATCGATTTTCATGCCTCGCACCTTACATGTCCAGCATACCTTCAATAAGGTGTACTGTAATCACTCTCTTCTTTTCATCTATCTGCAGAACAAAATCAGGAACTCTTGGAATGAGCACCTTCTTTCCTTCGTCAGTTTCCACTTCAAAAACATCCTGAGGAGTATTCTGAATTACATCTGTCAGAACCCCAAGATGACTTCCATCTTCCTGTACCACTTCCATGCCCATTAAATCACGGATGTAATACTGTCCCTTTGGAAGCTTTGGAAGATCCTTGTCTGTAATATACAGTTCTCTGCCTTTGGCCTTCTCGGCATCATCTCTGTTATCAATTCCTTCAAGGCTGAGAATAACCATGTTTTTCTGTTCACGTACGGCTTTTACACGGCGCAGCTCATTCTCATCATATATGGCTTTAACCCTGTAATAAATCTCCGGGCTGTCAGAATAGTTGTAGACTTTAACCTCGCCCTTAAGCCCTACTGCATTTACGATTTTTCCTATTTTTATTTTTTCCATTTATATTTACCAGGTAAAAAACAGGTGACAAAAAGCAAGTGCCTTCTGCCACCTTAATGCGTCTCTTATTGAACTATTTCAACGACTACTTTAGTATTAGCCTTTGTTGCCGCTGCCTTAACGACAGTTCTTATAGCCTTGGCAATTCTACCCTGCTTGCCGATGACTTTTCCCATGTCTTCGGAAGCGACCTTCAACTGAATAACTTTAGTGCCATTGGACTCTGTTTCGGAAACCTCAACTGATTCCGGATGTTCAACTAGTGACTTAGCAATTGCACTAACTAATTCTAACATTGAATCACCGCTTTCTTAAAGGATACCCTCTGCCTTAAAGAGTTTCTTAACTGTTTCTGTTGGCTGTGCACCTGTTTCCAGCCACTTCTTTGCTGCTTCACCGTCAATCTTAACTTCTACCGGATCCTTCAGTGGATTGTAGTATCCTATTTCTTCGATGAATTTTCCATCTCTCTGTGTTCTTGAATCTGCTACAACGACTCTGTAGAACGGCTTCTTGTGAGCTCCCATTCTCTTTAATCTGATTTTTACCATTACATTTCCTCCTATACTGTATTTATATCGTAAATGGTTTAACTGTTTTATATGTCAAGGTCTTTAGAAACCTTTAAACATCCTGTTCATCTTGGCCATGCCCTTAGGGTTCATCATCTGCTTCATCATCTTTCTTGATTCTTCATATCTTTTGATAAGCTGATTTATCTTCTGAACAGACTGCCCTGAGCCGGCGGCTATTCTCTTTCTTCTGCTGGCATTGAGAAGTCTTGGATCCTCTCTCTCAGCTCTTGTCATGGATTGGATAATGGCTTCAAAAGCAACAAATTCTCTTTCGCTCTGTTCCATGTCCACGTTCTTGTTGTTTGCCATTCCAGGAAGCATGTCCAGCATCTTGGCTATGCCACCCATGTTTCTAATCTGACCCATCTGCTCAAGGAAGTCTTCAAGTGTGAACTTGTTCCTCTTGATTCTTTCCTCAAGTTCCGCAGCCTTCTCGTCATCATAGTCACTCTGTGCTTTCTCAATCAGCGAAAGCATATCGCCCATTCCCAGAATTCTGCTGGCCATTCTCTCAGGATGAAACTCGTCAAGTTCATCCATCTTTTCACCCATACCCACAAACTTAATCGGTCTGCCGGTAACCTTCTTGGTGGAAAGTGCTGCACCACCTCTGGAGTCACCATCCATCTTAGTCATGATGATTCCATCAATTCCAAGAGCATCGTTAAATCCTTCAGCTGCATTTACAGCATCCTGACCGGTGAGAGCATCCACGACCAGAAGTATTTCATGAGGTTTAACCTCTTTCTTAAGAACCTTAAGTTCTTCCATGAGTGCTTCATCGATCTGAAGTCTACCTGCTGTATCCACTATGAGAACATTAAGACCCTTTTTTTCAGCTTCAGCTATGGCTGCCTTTGCAATCTTTGACGGATCTTTGCAGTCACGCATTGTGAATACCGGAACGTCCACGCTCTGTCCCACAACTTCCAGCTGATCAATAGCCGCTGGTCTATATATATCACATGCACATAGCATCGGCTTCTTGCCGTTTTTAGTGAGCCATTTAGCCAGCTTACCGCAAGTGGTTGTTTTACCTGTACCCTGCAGACCCACCATCATGTAAACGGTGAATCCCTTTGGAGAATATGTAAGCTTGCTGCTTGTTCCACCCATGAGCTCTATGAGTTCGTCATTTACGATCTTGATTACCTGCTGAGCAGGAGTCAGACTCTTCATGACCTCTTCCCCAAGAGACTTCTCTTTTACATCGGCCACAAACTCCTTAACAACCTTGAAGTTTACGTCCGCCTCAAGAAGTGCCAGTTTGACTTCTCTCATTGCTGCATTTATATCTGCTTCTGTAAGACTTCCCTTACCTTTAAGGCCCTTAAAGACCCCCTGCAGTTTGTCAGATAAACCTTCAAATGCCATGGATTACTCCTCTAATTTATCAATAACTTTTCTTATTTCCTTAAGTTCTGATGCAAAAGCAGACTTGCCTGTATTGTCTTCTTCCAGCTTCCGGATTAGCCCCTCTATTCTGGCATCTATCTGCTCGATTGCCTGGCTTGTATTTGAGAATCTGTCAACAAGGCCCAGTTTTTCTTCGTAAGCCTTAAGGGATTTCTCCGCCTTCTTCAGAGCATCGTGAACACCCTGTCTACTGATATCCAGTTCTCCGGCAATCTCAGCAAGGCTAAGGTTTTCCTCGTGATATAGCTTCATAACCTCATTCTGGCGTTCTGTTAAAAGCGCTCCGTAGAAATCGTACAGCAGGCTTTGTCTTGTAATATCATCAATTTTCATTTCAATCACCTGACAAGTGTCACAGCTTGACACCTTGAATAGTATACCTCTAGCGGGCCATACTGTCAAGCATTTTTACTTAACAGGCAATTATCCCTTTACATTTATGAGATTTTTGTCTATCATCTACTTAACAGGGAGGAAGAATTATGGATATTATGACTATTGCTATAGCTGGAATTCTCATAATCGGAATGATAGCTGTATACATTCATGACAGAAAACATAAATAATTTTA
>JAKSSH010000070.1 GCA_024403155.1 Clostridia bacterium
GAGAATCGCTTATCTCCGCCAGTGCCTTCTCCAGCTCAGGTATTTCAGTTTTTATCTCGTCTACTATTATCATCTGTTGCTCCATTTACTGATTTTTGCCGCAGCAATGCTTGTACTTTTTGCCGGATCCGCATGGACACGGATCATTACGTCCAACCTTCGGCTGATCGCGGCGAACTGTTTCCTGCTTTCTTTCGCGTTCAGGAACAGCTGCTGCTGCCGGAGCGTCGCTCATGTTTACGCTGCCGCCGGCTACCTTTGCACGGGCTGCCGCTTCACGCATTTCGGCGTCGTCGAAGTCGTCCTTTATCATCTGACCGCTGCCGCCGCCCATAACGTCCTTACGTTCGGTTGAAGTTGTAACTGTAACGTTGTAGCAGTATCTTACGAATTCTTCCTGAATTGATGAAATCATAAGTTCAAACATTGCGAAGCCTTCGTGTGCATATGCTGCTGCAGGGTCCTGACCGCCGAGACCTCTAAGGCCGATACCGCTCTTCAGCTGATCCATGGCATCAATGTGATCCATCCACTTGCTGTCTACAACTCTCAGAAGAATCATACGCTCTACTTCACGGAGACGTTCTGCTCCGATTTCAGCTTCTTTCTGATCGTACATTTCACTGAATTCCTCATAGAGACCGTTCTTCAGTGATTCCTCATCCATGTTTGCAAGGTCTTCTGAATCGAATTCCAGAGGTTCAAATCTGCCGACTATCCGCTGCAAACCTTCGTTCATGGTATCAAAGTCCCATTCCTCCGGATACTTTGATGCTACTACGATAGGATCTACAACTTCATCTATGAGCTTGCGGACCATCATATTCAGGTCTTCACGCAGATCTTCCCCGAAGAGCACCTTCTTACGCTCGCTGTAGATGATTTCTCTCTGCTTGTTCATTACGTTGTCGTACTGGAGAACGTATTTACGGATGCTGAAGTTTCTGCCTTCCACTTTCTTCTGAGCATTCTCAATCTGCTTCGAAATCATGCCTGATTCGATGGCTTCGTTTTCTTCAACTCCCAGTTTCTTAACGATGGACTGCATTCTCTCACCACCGAACAGACGCATGAGATCGTCTTCCATTGATACGCAGAACTGGGTCTGTCCAGGGTCTCCCTGACGGCCGGAACGACCTCTCAGCTGGTTATCGATACGTCTTGATTCGTGACGTTCAGTACCTATGATGCAGAGTCCTCCCAGCTCTTTTACCTTTGCCTGTTCAGGTGCCAGTTCTTCTTTGTATTTTGCCAGAAGCTTCTGGAATGTTTCTCTGGCTTCCAGCAGTTCTCTGTCATCGCTCTGTACGAAGGATGTTGCGAAGGCGATCTGCTCTTCGTCATATTCCAGTTTCACCATTTCTGCTTTTGCGAGAAATTCCGGGTTGCCGCCCAGGATGATGTCGGTACCACGGCCGGCCATGTTTGTTGCTATTGTGATTGCACCCAGTCTTCCTGCTTCAGCAACTATCTGGGCTTCCTTCTCATGGTGCTTGGCGTTCAGTACATTAAAGTCCTTAACGCCACGCTTTCTGAGTGCGTCTGCAATCAGCTCGGATTTCTCGATTGAGATCGTACCTACCAGAACCGGCTGTCCCTTTTCGTGAGCCTCGATTACTCCATCAACGATGGCGTTGAACTTACCCTTCTCTGTTGGATAAACAGCATCTTCAACGTCCTGACGGGCAATTGGCTTGTTTGTAGGAATTACTACAACGTCCATGTTGTAGATGTCTGTGAATTCGCCTTCTTCCGTCTTGGCTGTACCTGTCATTCCTGCCAGCTTCTGATACAATCTGAAGTAGTTCTGCAAGGTGATGGTTGCCAGAGTCTTCGATTCGGAACGAACCAGCACGTTTTCCTTGGCTTCTATTGCCTGGTGCAGACCATCTGAATAACGACGTCCAAACATCATACGTCCGGTAAATTCATCAACGATAATGATTTCTCCGTCCCTTACTACGTAGTCTACATCTCTCTTCATCATGTTGCGTGCCTTCAGTGCCTGCATTACGTGATGGTTGATTTCCATGTTTTCAGGATCTGAGAAATTCTCAATTCCGAAGAATTCTTCGCACTTGTGCACTCCTTCTTCAGTAAGGGCAATCTGGTTGTCCTTTTCTTCAACTGTGAAGTCTCCTGTTTCAACCTTTGTGTCAGAATCTTTTGTTCCCTTAATCAGAGTCTTAACGAAGCTGTCTGCACGCCTGTACATATCAGTAGACTTGTCGCCTCTGCCGGAAATAATCAGTGGTGTTCTGGCTTCATCTATAAGGATTGAGTCAACTTCGTCGATGATAGCATAGTTCAGTTCTCTCTGCATCATCTGTTCCTTATAGGTAACCATATTATCTCTCAGATAGTCAAAACCGTATTCATTGTTTGTTCCATATGTTATATCAGCCTGATAAGCTGCTCTTCTTTCTTCTTCTGTGATTCCGTGGATTACGCACCCTACAGAAAGTCCCATGAATGTATAGAGCTTGCCCATCCATTCCATGTCTCGCTTCGCCAGGTAGTCGTTGACAGTTACAACGTGTACTCCCTTACCTTCAAGAGCGTTCAGATATGCAGGAAGTGTTGCCACCAGAGTTTTACCTTCACCGGTTTTCATTTCGGATATTCTTCCCTGATGGAGAACGATTCCGCCAATAACCTGCACTCTGAAATGCTTCATGCCCAGGGATCTCCAGGCACCTTCTCTACATGCTGCGAAAGCCTCCGGCAATATGTCATCCAGAGTTTCCCCTGCCTCAAGACGCTGTTTGAACTCAATAGTTTTTCCTCTGAGTTCGTCATCTGAAAGAGCCTGCATCTGCTCATCCAGTGCCATAACCTTGTCTGCAATTTTCTCTACTTTCTTGACTTCCTTCTCATTAAGGTCGCCAAAAATTTTTTCCATTAAACCCATCTTTTTACCTCGTTTCCTGTTCCTTCTGTTATCTCATTTCCTTTTATGGTTTCAACCTTCAGA
Source organism: Clostridia bacterium (assembly GCA_024403155.1). Lineage (GTDB taxonomy): Bacteria > Bacillota > Clostridia > Peptostreptococcales > Anaerovoracaceae > Lentihominibacter. The sequence goes on from JAKSSH010000070.1 coordinate 2,975, forward strand.
TTTATTTCTAATGACTTACGATCATCGGCCTTTGTTACCCTGACCTTAAGCAGTTTGTCATCAATCTGCGTTTCGAATCTGTCATCCTTATTAGGAAGATGATCCAGATTCATTGCTACCCATCCGTTAACTGTATTTACCTCTGTGAACTCTTCATCTATTTCGAAGTAGTCCAGAACCTTGGCCAGATTGGCACTGCACTGAACTCTGTAGCTTCCGTTCTGCAGCGGCATGATTTCTTTGTTTACTATCACGTCGTACTCGTCGTAGATTTCTCCAACCAGTTCCTCGATGATATCCTCCATTGTTACAAGGCCTGCAGTTCCGCCATACTCATCTATGACGATTGCCATGTGTGTCTTAAGCTGCTGCATCTTTCTCAACAGATCAAATATCTTCATTGTCTCAGCAACGAACACCACCGGTGTCACATAATCTGAAATGCTCTTATCCGTTCCCCGAATGTGATAGTGGAAATCCTTCTGATTGATTACTCCTATAATCTTATCAATTTCCTCTTCATATACCGGCAGTCTGGAGAAACCGGATTCCTCAAAGGTCTTCGCCAGTTCATCCTTGCTGCACTCCGTATCTATGGCAACCATTTCAGGTCTAGGTGTCATTACTTCTTCGGCAGTAAGTTCGTCGAACTCAATGGCATTCTGTATGAGCTCGCTTCTTTTCTCATCAAGTCCGCCGCCTTCTTCTGCTTCTTCAACCATGGTAAGGATTTCTTCATCGGTTATTGTTTCCTCTGCATCAAGCTTGAAGAGTTTTGATATGAATTTCTTCCACTGTGTAAACAGGAAGTTTATTGGTGTAAGAATTGTCATAAACACACTGATTATCGGTGCCGAAAACATGGTAAACTCTTCAGGCTTTTCCTTGGCTATGTTCTTCGGTGTAATCTCACCGAAAATAAGAACCACAACCGTAATTACAATGGTGGAAACAGCCGCTCCGCTACTAGCTAACAGGTCTACAAAAAGCACCGTGGCTATGGCTGTCATTGCAATGTTAACCAAATTGTTTCCAATAAGAATTGTCGTTAGAAGCTTGTCGTATTTCTCTTCAAGCTCCAGAACTCTAGCTGCCTTCTCATTGCCGTCACCTACCATTGTCTTGAGCTTAATCTTGTTAATAGAAGTGAAGGCTGTTTCAGTGGCACTGAAGTATGCCGAGCACAGTATTAAAATTACTATTACAATAATCTTTCCTGTCATATATCTCCCGAATTTTTTCTCCGCCGCAGAACCGAAAGCCCCTTCCGGTCTGCTTTTGCACGATACTTATACAGATTATATTATAGCACAAATACCGTCCTCAAAGTGAAGAATTTGCAGGCCTCCGTTCCTGGCAATTACACCGTCACAGTTACACATTTCACATGTTAAGAAGCGGCATAAGCCACCCCTCCACTATTCTGTTTACCGCCTCCATATCCATATCATTCTCTGGTCCTTCCGCTGTCACCATAAGATTGTGTGGCTGATAAATCCCGCAAAGATTATAATGTATTTCCCTCTGCATATCTCTCTCCACGTATCCTTCATCACTTAACATCCCCTTGTGTTCCCAGTACACCTCACTGCCATCAGGCAAAACAATTGTAAAGTCCGGATAATAAGTTTTATTAATCCAGTACGTCTCCACTACCTTCTTGCCGTTAACATGTACTATTTCCTTCATGGGAATTCTGAGCCTTAAGGCCTTCTCATAATAAAATTCAACCCCCAGAGCATGCAGCAGTTCCGCTATCAGCAGTTCACCTTTAGTTCTCACCAGCAGCCCGAAAGATGTTGTTTCTTTCAGCTGTTCTCTCTTATACGGATTCTCCGATTGCTTAACTTTCTTCTTTGATCTGCTGATAGGCTTAAATTTCGAATTGGGTCTATATGCTCTCGGCATTCTATCCATTGCCGCCGTCGGGCTATCATCAAGAAGCCTCTCGCATAATTCTTTCTTTATATAGATATTCGCCTCCAGAATCTTTATCATCTCCTGTGCAAACCGCTTCCGCTGAAGTTTCCAGACCTTGGCGTTAGGTCCCTCCTTTACGTATTTTTCCTTTTTCTCCCCTTGCTCCTTAAGATAATAATATATCCTTCCCCATCTTTTATCAGTTCTTATATTTAACCGCCCCTCAGCTTTTGTATTAGCCAGCCTCCTGTAGTTCTCCAGTCTCTTCTCGTCGGCCTCAATGCTTTTTCTGATATAATCTCTAAATCCTCTTATCATCCTAAGCCTCCTATTTGTAATTTGTTGCTTATTTTGTCATATATTACCATATAATTAGCACGGATTCTATAGAAATGTCTTTTTTTATCCTCATATACAACCAATTTAGTGACAGACCCTATTCCCCAGCTCCACCTTGGTTGTAGTTGTAGGCGCAAAAGCAGTCTTTCCGTTTACAAATCCCCCTGAATTGTATCAAAACACTGCTCATCAGCATTGGCTTTGCCCCTGGATTCCATTTTTCCTTCCCTAATTTACTAATAACCCATTTTTACTACAACCAATCCTTCCAATCTACAATGGTTCATTCACATTTTGGTTGTATATGCCTATCAAAATTGCAAATTGACTCCGCTCCAAAAAAAAGAAAAAGGCCGACCAGATTCGGTCGGCTTTTGCAAGCATATTTTCGCTACTTTACAAATGCTTTATATATTGCCTTGATTGCTGTTTCGAAATCTTTATCTTCTACACCAACGATGATGTTCATTTCGCTGGAGCCCTGGTCAATCATTCTTACGTTTACGCCTGCATCAGCCAGGGCTGTGAACAGAGATGCTGAAGTGCCCTTTCTGGCAGCCATTCCTGCACCAACGGTGGCTATGAGAGCCATGTCTTCAACTACGTCCAGGGTGTCCGGCTTGAGCTGGTTTTGCATTTGCTCCACAATTTCATCCAGCTTACCGTTAAGCATCTTCTTGTCGATAACCACTGACATTGTATCGATACCCGTTGGCAGATGCTCAATCGTAATATCGTTATCCTCCATGATGCCTGCCAGCTTTCTGATGAAGCCCTTCTCGCTTGCCAGGTGGCTCTTGTATACGCCGATTACCGTGAATCCGCGCTTTCCTGCGATTCCGGATACAATCTGATTAGGATCAACCTTCGGCTCAGATGTAATCATTGTTCCCGGATCACCCGGTCTGTTTGTATTTCTGATGTTAATCGGGATATTCGCAACCTTTGCAGGATAAATTGCGTCTTCATGAAGAACTGATGCTCCCATGTATG
>JAKSSH010000071.1 GCA_024403155.1 Clostridia bacterium
GTTGCAGCAGTAGACGAAGAAAAGTGCGTGTACTGTGCAGCCTGCGAAAACGAATGTGCAGCTGAAGCCATTAAAGTAGATGGAACTGAATGGAAGCTGGACGAAGAGAAGTGCATCGGCTGTGAAGCATGTGTAGCTGTTTGCCCGGCAGAAGCAATTTCCATGAAGGAAGCATAAAAACTCCAAATAATAAAATTTAAAAACAGAGCCGGATAATCCGGCTCTGTTTTTTATTTAAGATGTTCAAGAATTTTTTCTGCGAAGGTTGCTTCATTCTGTGCTTTATCCCATTCTGGATCATAGAAAAGATTCAGCGTGAGTTTGTTTGAAATCTCCTTGAGAAGTTGGATGCCCGCAATGCTGTTCCCCTTGGAGTCAAGGGAAGGACCGAACACCCCGATGCCTGCACGTTTGTCGGAAACAGACATGATGCCGCCGCCTACGCCTGATTTGGATGGAATACCCACATTAACTGCGAATGTTCCGGACCCATCATACATGCCGCAGGTAAGCATCAGAATCTTAACAAGACGTGCAGTTGAAGCCGACATGTAACGCTTGGTTGATTCTTCTCCGACACCATCATTTGAAAGGATTCTTGCCATGGCTGCAAGAGATTCTGCAGTTACAGAAAGTGAACAGCACTTGGTGTAGAATCTGAGAATGTCATCAACATCTCCGGTGATTATGCCTTTGCTTTCCAGAAGGTATGCAATTGAACGGTTTCTGGAGCATGTTTTCAATTCCGAATGGTAAACATCCTCGTCTAGCATTATATCCGGATCACTGCAGACCTTGCGTGCATAAATCAGCATGTCTGAAAATGAAAGTTCTCTTGTGAGCAGGTTACAGATAGCTATAGCCCCTGAATTAATGAGAGGATTATATGGCTTGGAATTCTCCCGATCCAGCTCCACAATAGAATTGAAGGCTTCGCCTGAAGGTTCGGCACCTGTAAGTTCAAAAACCTTATCAGGCCCGAATATTTCCAGAGCAGCCACAAGCATTATTGTCTTGGATACTGACTGAATGGTAAAGCGCTTGTCGTAATCTCCCAGGCATATTTTTTTGCCGTTAAGGGGGTAGATGCAGATTCCCAGCTGGTTAGGATCAACTTTTCCCAGTTCAGGAATGTATGTTGCGACTTCGCCTTTAGGGATTTCCAGTCTGGCCTTTTCCATAGCGTCCTCGACGATGGATACGGTTTTTCTGTAATCTTTATTTAATCTTCTTGCCATTGTTTTCATATCTCCTTTAGAGTCTGATTGCATTATAAGGGTAATATTAAAATTCATCAAGTTGCTTTTGTTTTATAGAAGGCCTGCATTTTGTAATATGAAAAGACATATGTTACAGACTCAGAAAAAAATAAGAGATACTTTGATAAAACATTTTTCAATAAAAAACAAATCCTTTCAAAATTGATTTTTATGATTGCCTATAGTATATTATGAAGCTGCCTGTAAACGATATACCGTTCGATGGATACCTTACGCTCAATGGTCAGCTTCTGCATGACCAAAGTCGCAAGGTTTATGCGGGCACGCCAATAGACGGCGGCGAAATGGAGGTTCTTGCAAGCATATTTCAGGCAAAAAGAATTCCCTTTGTCCTGGTGGGAGAGAATCACCGTTATATCAACTATTTCGATAGCACCGTGGTACGCACTCAGGCTGAAACAAAGGGCGTAGTCCCAGAGGTCGGAGAATACCATGGGGAGAAGATATTTCAGATTCTTGCCTTCGTGCCTATCTTGCCGCCCTCGCTCTTGAGGAAATGGCCGGAAATATTGTAGAACACGGTTTTGCAAGGAACCGCAAACCCAACAGCATAGATATTCGCGTTGTTCATAACAACGATGATGTTATTTTGAGGATCAGGGATGATTGCATTCCGCTTGACCCGGTTTCTTGAGATAAACTGAGTACCAATGAGGACAAGACCCGCAACATGGGGCTGCGTATTGTTTTTGGAATATCCAAGGACATCCAATACCAGAATATTATCGGAATGAATGTTCTTACCATACGAATCTGAATGCTTTCAATACTGAAGAAAGACGTTCGTCAATATATAAGGACTGATGTGTTGACGGTTAAGACTTTTGGTTTTAAAAAAGCCTGCATTTTCCCTTGACGTTGACACCTGCCTGAGCTATAATTATTGAGCGACTTTATGAAAAAAAGCAAAGGCGTTATTTTTAGTGTTGCAAAGGGACATGCTTGAAAAGCAGCCCGAAAGCCGCTGAAATATACTATTTTAAACGGAAGGATGACAAGAAAATGAGAGTAAAAGTTACCCTGGCATGCACAGAATGCAAGCAGAGAAACTACAACACAATGAAGGACAAGAAGAACACTCCAGACAGACTGGAACTGAACAAGTACTGCCCATTCTGCAAGAAGCACACTCTGCACAAGGAAACAAAGTAAAAACCAAACGGGAGAATTAATATGGCAAAGTCAAAGAAAAGAAAGAATTCAGACTATAAGACTTCCATACTGACGACTGAAGAAGCCAAGAACAATGCCAAGAAAGAAGGCAGCAGATGGGATGCCGCAAAATCCAGAGCAGAATCAAGGCAGAAGAAGAAGAATCAGCCGAAAAAGCCAAGAGAAAAGGGCAAGGTAAAGGAATACTTCAGAGGAGTTAAGCTTGAGATGAAGAAGGTTGTATGGCCTACAAGATCAGAGCTGGGCTCATTCACTGTTGTAGTTCTGGCAACTTGTGCTGCTTTTGCGCTGCTGTTCTGGGGAATCGACTCCGGAGTGCTGGCCGCTATCAAAGCACTTTGCTTCTAAAAGTTACATTATATATAGTATGACGAGGACTTAGAAACATGTGTGAAGAAAAAGAAACAAAACTCAATCTGGATGAGCTTGAAGGTCTCAGAGGCGACGGAGAAGCCAAGTGGTATGTAGTGCACACTTACTCCGGTCATGAGAACAAGGTAAAAGTTAATATCGAGAAACTGGTAGAGAGCAGAGGAATGCAGAACCTGGTGCTTGATGTTGTAGTGCCTACAGAAGACAGAGTTGAGCTCAAGAACGGACAGAGAAAAATCAAGACAAAGAAGATGTTTCCAGGATATGTTCTCGTTAAGATGATTGTTACAAACGAATCCTGGTACCTGGTAAGAAATACTCAGGGCGTTACAGGATTTGTTGGACACGGTTCAGATCCGGTTCCTCTTACTCTCGAAGAAGTAAGAAGAATGGGAATTGAAAAGATCTACATCGATCTGGATATTCACGTTGGGGATACCATCAAGGTTATCAACGGACCATTCGAGAACTTTATGGGAAGTGTTGAGGAAGTAAATCCTGAAAAGCAGACTCTGAGAGCTAAGGTGTCTATGTTTGGAAGAGACACACCTGTAGAACTTGACTTTGCACAGGTTGACAAACTCGATTAATAAAATAGAATACAAAACCAGCAAGTCTGGTTTTGCATATAAAAACAGAAGAAAGGAGGAATTGACGTGGCTAAGAAGATTGAAGGCTATATCAAACTTCAGATTCCAGCCGGTCAGGCAAATCCAGCACCACCTGTAGGACCAGCACTTGGTCAGCATGGCGTAAACATTATGGACTTCTGCAAGCAGTTCAACGCTAAGACACAGGATCAGCCGGGAATGATTATTCCAGTAGTAATCACTGTATATGCAGACCACAGTTTTTCATTTATTACAAAAACTCCACCTGCAGCAGTATTACTTAAGAAGGCAGCAGGCCTGGAAGCAGCATCGGGAGAACCTAACAAGACAAAGGTTGCTACACTGAGCTATGCACAGGCAGAGGAAATTGCCAAGACTAAGATGGCAGACCTTAATGCAGGAAGCCTTGAAGCAGCAACAGAAATGATCAAGGGAACTGCAAGATCAATGGGAATCGTTATTGAAGACTAAGCGAGTGGAAGACTGAGAACCGCATCCTGAAAGCGGGGAGTCGTTAACACCACAGAAAGGAATTTGAAAATGCCTAAGAGAGGTAAGAATTACAAGGCAGCTGCTGAACTGTTTGACAAGCAGGAGCTGCACGATGTAGATCAGGCTATGGACATTGTTACAAAGACAGCAAAGGCCAAGTTTGATGAAACAATTGAAGCTCATTTCAGAATGGGCCTGGACGGAAGACACGCTGATCAGCAGATCAGAGGCGCAATCGTACTTCCGCACGGAACTGGTAACACTAAGAAGGTTCTGGTATTCGCTAAGGGACCAAAGGCTACAGAAGCTGAAGAAGCCGGCGCAGATTTCGTTGGAGCAGAAGAACTGGCAACAAAGATCCAGAAAGAAGGATGGTTCGAGTTTGATGCAGTTATCGCAACTCCTGACATGATGAGTGTTGTTGGTAGACTCGGTAAGATTCTGGGACCTAAGGGACTCATGCCAAACCCTAAGTCAGGCACAGTTACAATGGACGTTGCTAAGGCAATCGCCGAAACTAAGGCTGGCAAGGTTGAATACCGTCTGGACAAAACAAACATCGTTCACTGCCCAATTGGCAAAGCATCATTTGGCGCTGAAAAACTGACTGAGAACTTTAATGCACTGGCTGCAGCTATTATCAAGGCAAAGCCTGCAGCAGCAAAGGGACAGTACATGAAGAGCGTTACAGTGGCTGCAACAATGGGCCCTGGCGTAAAGATCAATCCTGCAAAGATTGGTTAATTAAAAACGGAAATTGAATATAACAAACCGTAGACAGTGAGGGCACTTTGGTGCTTAAAAGAACACCTCACCGAGGTACAATGTAAATATACATACCTCGCTACGTCGGAGATGAAGCGAGGTTTTTTACGGCGTACACCAAAATCTATGAAAGGAGAAACGCTAAATGGCAGAAATGAAACAGGCTTACATTGAAAAGCAGGCAATTATAGACGAGATTAAAGACAAGTTCGAAAGAGCAGAGTCCGCAGTAGTAATCGATTACATGGGAATCACAGTTGCTCAGGCAGACGCTATGAGAAAGAAGCTTCGTGAAGCTAATGTAGATTACACAGTTTACAAGAACACTCTCGTAAAGAGAGCTATTGAAGGAACTGACTACGCTGCAATGGCAGACGTTCTGGAAGGACCAAGTGCATTTGCATTCAGCTATGAAGATGCAACAGCACCAGCAAGAGTACTCAACGACGCAATCAAGGAATTCAAGAAGATGGAATTCAAGGGCGGTTTCGTAGAAGGCGAATTCTATGATAAGGAAGCCATCACTCAGGTTGCTTCAATCCCTTCAAGAGAAGTACTTATTTCCAAGTTCATGGGAAGCATTCAGTCACCTATCTCAAGCTTCGCAAGAGTTGTTGCTCAGATTGCAGAAAGCAAGGAAGCATAGGGAGACAAATCATCTAAAGAATTGAAAAATAAATTTGTAAAGGAGAAATAAAATGGATAAGAATCAGATTATTGAAGCAATAAAAGAAATGTCAGTACTGGAACTGAACGAGCTGGTTAAGGCTTGTGAAGAAGAATTCGGCGTATCAGCAGCAGCAGGCGTTGCAGTAGTAGCAGCAGGCGGAGACGCAGCAGGCGCAGCTGACGAACAGACATCATTCACAGTAGTACTTAAGGAAGTTGGACCTGAAAAGATTAAGGTTATCAAGGCTGTAAGAGAAATCACAGGTCTGGGACTGAAGGAAGCTAAGGAAGTAGTTGACGGAGCACCTTCAAACGTTAAGGAAGACTGCGAAAAGGGCGAAGCTGAAGCACTGAAGGCTCAGCTGGAAGAAGTAGGAGCAGTTATCGAACTGAAGTAATTGACCTATACCGAAACCATGGGAGACCTCATTAAGGGGTCTCTCTTTTTTATTATTAAAAAGGGTTGACATCTTGACAACTTAGTGCTATATTATTAAATTGCCCTGCAACTGTAGTTTGTTAAGTTTTTAAGGAGTGATAACAATGCCAAATCCTATCAAATTAGGTAGAAAAGAACGAATGACCTTTTCAAAAATCAACGAAGTGGCTGAGATGCCAAATCTGATTCAGATTCAGACAGATTCGTATAAATGGTTTGTTGAAGAAGGTCTTCGTGAAGTTTTTGAGGATGTTTCCCCGATTAAGGAATACTCAGATAATTTAATCCTCGAATTCATCGACTATTCACTTTCAGATCCTCCAAAGTATGATCAGGAGGAGTGTAAGGAACGTGATGTAACTTATGCTGCACCTCTGAAGGTAAGAGTCCGCCTTATTAATAAGGAAAACGGAGAAGT
>JAKSSH010000072.1 GCA_024403155.1 Clostridia bacterium
AAATAATAGTAAATGAATGTAATAGAGTTTTGAAGGAAGAGTATCCTGATTTTGCAGATCAGCTTACAGTTATGCTTCCTGATGAAAAAACCCGCCGTGTAGGTCAGTCTGTTGCAGCTGCCAGTCTGCCGGAAACAAAATAAAAGGGGGAGAAAGATGATTTTCAGAAATGCAAAGGTTTTCACAGATGGAGAATACAAGGTCTGTGATTTTAGTGTAGCCGATGGCAAATTCGTATTTGTGGGAGAAGCAGACAATTCAACTGAAGGCATTGATCTTAAGGGAAAGAAAGTAATCCCGGGACTTGTGGACGTACATACCCACGGAAGCATGGGAGCAGACTTCTCCGACGGAGACTACGATGGGATAGTGAAGATGGCTAAATACTACGGACAGTCCGGAGTAACATCCTTCGCACCTGCAGGAATGACTCTGCCGTACGATGTGCTGGAGAAGGCTTTTACAGCAGGAAAGAAATTTCATGACGATATGCCTGCAGGCCATGCCAGACTTATGGGCATTCACATGGAGGGCCCGTTCTTCTCGGAAAAGAAAAAGGGTGCCCAGAACGGTGCATATTTGAGAGATCCGGATTTTGAAGCGTTCAGAAAGCTTCAGGAGGCCTGCGGGGGACTGGTTCGCATCGTTGACGTTGCACCGGAACTTCCGGGAGCAGCGGCCTTCGCAAAGGCAGCCAGCGAGCTCGCTACTGTATCCATCGCACACACAGATGCAACATACGAAGAGGCAAAGGCAGCAATCGATGCAGGAGCATCTCATCTGACACATCTTTACAACGCAATGCCGCCGATACACCACAGAAACCCGGGAGTAATCGGTGCAGGTTCTGAGGCAGACGGCTCCAAGGGAACAGAGGATAAGCCTGTTGTAGCTGAACTGATCTGTGACGGATACCATGTTCATCCAAGTTCCATCAGAATGGCATTCAAGCTTTTCCCTGGACGCATTTGTCTTATCAGTGATTCGCTGATGTGCTGCGGCATGCCGCGGGGAAAATATGCGCTTGGTGGACAGGAGGGTTTTCTTGAAGAGGGACAGCCTGCAAGACTGGAAGACGGCACAATTGCAGGCTCAGCAAGCAACGTTTACATCTGCATGCTGAACGCCATTGAGTATGGAATCAGCGAGGAAGAAGCCATTCTTGCAGCAACCCTGACACCTGCAAAGGAAATCGGCGCAGAGGAATTAGTAGGCAGCATAGAGGCAGGCAAATATGCAGATTTTGTTATCTGCGATGATAATCTGATTCCTGAAGAAATATATATTGGTGGAGAAAAAATATGAGATATGAAATTCGTGATGAGAGCCTTGCTCCATACGGACATACTAAAATAGAGTGGGTAAAGAACAATATGCCACTTCTTCGTGGTTTCGAAGAAGAATTCGAAAAGACAAAGCCCTTTGAAGGTGTGAAGATTTCCCTTTCAATTCATCTTGAACCAAAGACAGCTTACCTGTGCAAGGTGCTGGCTGCCGGCGGGGCACAGCTCTGCGCAACAGGAAGCAATAACCTGAGCACTCAGGATGATGTATGCGCTGCTCTGGTTGATGACGGCATTTCAGTTTTTGCATATCACGGAGCAACGCCTGAAGAATACGCACGCCACATTGAAATGTGCCTGGAGCATAAACCTAACATCATCATTGATGATGGCGGCGATCTGGTGGGTCTGGTTCATGGAGATAGACCTGATCTGGCGGAAGAAGTCTGGGGCGGCTGCGAGGAAACAACCACAGGTATCCATCGTTTGAAGGCGATGGCTCTACAGGGAGTTCTTAAGTTCCCGATGCTGGCGGTAAATGATGCAGACTGCAAGCATCTGTTTGACAATCGTTATGGAACAGGCCAGAGCGTCTGGGACAGCATGATGAGAAACACCAATCTGATTGTTGCAGGAAAGACTGTAGTAGTAGTAGGCTACGGCTGGTGCTCCAAAGGCATTGCCATGAGAGCAGCTGCTCTGGGTGCCAGAGTTATTGTAACGGAAATCAACCCTATCAAGGCAATGGAAGCCCGCATGGATGGCTATGATGTAATGACCATGGCAAAGGCTGCTCCTCTGGGAGATATGTTTATCTCAGCAACAGGATGCAAGCATACTATAACTGTTGAGCATATGCTTACAATGAAGGACAGAGCGATACTGGCCAACGCAGGACACTTCAATGTGGAAATAGACATGGCCGGACTTGAGGAAGTGGCTGTAAGCTGCCATGCTACCAGAAACAACATTCAGGGCTACGTTCTGCCAAATGGCAAGATGGTAAATGTAATTGGCGAAGGCAAGCTGGTGAACATTGCAGCAGGAGACGGACATCCTGCAGAAATCATGGACCTGTCCTTCGCGGTTCAGATTCTAAGTGCAATGTTTGTAATGGAACATCACCTTTCAGAGGGAGGCCGCGGAGCCAGCGGGAAATCCCGACTGCCTGACGAAGTCATAGATGTATCCTCAGAAATAGATGAAGTAATTGCCCGCAGGAAATTGGCAGCCTGGGGCATAGAAATCGATACTCTTACCCCTGAGCAGGAAGCATATCTGAACAGCTGGGAGCTGGAGTAATGGCTGAAGACTGCAGGTCAATGTCCTCGACACAGACAACTGTATAAACTCACTCATAAAGAGCACTAAAAAACTGTCAGAACTCGGAACTATCGTTCCTCAAACACTGACAGTTTTTTGTGTTCTTTTATTCGTTTTGTTTACAGTTGTACCTGTGTCTGTGGATTATGCCCTGCAGTCTTCAGCCGTCACTTCGCTAGCCGATCAGTTCTGCGATACGTGCGCGAACTTTGTCTTCGCCCAGGATCTGCTGGATTGACCAGACATCAGGTGACTGGCTGCGGCCCATTACGGCGATTCTCACTACTGTACTTACGTGGGCAACTGAACCCTTGTATTCTTCAGGATGCTTTTTGTAATCCTTTGGCTTTACTGCGTATCCCAGTTCATCTGTAATGGTCCTGATCTTTTCGAACCATGCTGACTGATCGTCTGAATGATCATAAGTTTCCAGGTATCTCCTGAGGATTTCCTTAGCGTCTTCGTCGCTTACCTGTTCAGGAATTCTATCTTCGATTACGAAGTAGTCATCGTAGAAGTAGCTGATGAAATCCCACATCTGCTTGGCGCAGATGAAGTCTTTTCTTGGTTTTGCTTCATCTCTGCCAAGATCCAGAATCTTAACCAGGTATTCCTTGTCCTCCAGAAGAGGAAGAATGTTAGGTTTGAATTCTCTTGCCCATTCAATCAGGAAGTCTGCCAGTTCAACCGCAGGAATCTTCAGAAGAACATCCTTGGAAATGTCGTTCAGTTTGTTCAGATCAAACAGTGCGCCGGCACTGCTCATTTTTTCAGTTGTGAAGTTGAATTCATCAAGATCTGCATCAGGGTTTTCTGCACGCCATTCCTCAAAGTTTGAGTTGAGAATTGTCATGAGATATTCCTTAACGGCCTGAGGATGGTAACCTTCATTTCTGTAATAGTCCAGGCTGAGTTCAGGGTCCTTACGCTTGCTGAGCTTACGCTTGTTTCCTGTTTCCTCGTCAATCTTCATGAGAACTGCAGTGTGGCAATATGTTGGCATTTCGAAACCAAGCTTGCCGAACAGTTCCACATGAATAGGAAGGGACATGAGCCATTCCTCACCACGAACCACGTGAGTTGTTCTCATGAGGTGGTCATCGACAACGTGAGCAAAGTGATATGTTGGTATGCCGTTGGCCTTTAGAATGATTGTATCCTGATCATTTCCAGGCATTGATACTTCACCACGGATGGCATCCATTACCTTGAAATAGCTTGTATCTCCATCGGACTTCATTCTAATTACATATGACTTGCCTGCCTTGATATTTGCTTCGACTTCTTCGTATGAGAGGTTTCTGTTTTTCTCTGCATATTTGCCGTAGATTCCGGTTGTTTCCTTGTTGGCTTCCTGCTGAGCTCTTATGTCTGAGAGTTCCTCTTCAGTAAGGAAGCATGGATATGCTTTGCCTTCCAGCACAAGTTTTTTTGCAAAGGCCTGGTAGATAGACCCACGCTTTGACTGGAAGTAAGGTCCGTATGCACCTGATTCTGCGGAGCCGTATGCTTCTCCGGGAGAGGGAAGGGTGGCACCTTCGTCAAAGTTAATATCAAAGAATTTCAGTGAGTTGATCACTGTTTCAACAGCTCCCTCAACAAATCTCTTGTCGTCAGTATCTTCTATTCTCAGATAAAAAGTTCCGGGCTGGCCTGATTTTGCACCTTGATGTGCCAGACGTTCATCCACAAAAGCACCATACAGGTTACCCAGGTGAATAAATCCTGTAGGGGAAGGTCCCAGACGTGTAATGATTTTGCCTTCCTCCCGGGCAGGGTAGAGGGCTTCATAGTCCTCAGGAGTTTTATCTATATTCGGAAATAATAAATCCGCCAGTTTGTTGTAATCCATAGTGAATTCCTTTCGTGCTGATTTCTAAGTTTTCGGGCAATGTAAATCTGCCCGGTTACCAATGAATTATAACACAAAATTAGTATTTTTTGACATGTCGCTTCATGGTAAATGTTGGTAAATCTGAAATCAACAGCGTAAATGCTATTTTAGGCATTGCCATCGCTGAAATAATGATTGTACTGTAGTAAATTTGTTTAAAACATAGCAAAAACGGAAATAATTGGTATAATATGTAAATATTTGTGGGAGAATTACTTCAAAATTAGCTTTTTTCGCGCAAAATCGGAAGCATTCACTCATATTTCAGCGATGAGTTACGAAAAAACATGGTTTACGCGGTATCTTTTAAAAAGTTGTTTTTCAGGAATCGGTTTAATTCAGTGCCGCGATCTATTACTTAGTGATTTAAGATAATTATATCGCATCATACTTGACAAAAATGGTCAAGTATAATACAATTTATTTACATCAAAAACATATTTTGAAAATAATAATATGGTATAAAACATACAGAGGCTTCAGGAGAAAGCCGATATTAAAGAAGGAGGAAATTGAGATGTTATCAAAGAAAGTAAAAGAATTATTGAATAATCAGGTTAACGCAGAGTTTTATTCAGCATATCTGTATCTGGACTTCCATGACTTCTATAAGGACGCAGGCCTTGATGGTTATGCTAACTGGTATTGGATTCAGGCTCAGGAAGAAAGAGACCACGCAATGCTGTTGATGCAGTATCTGCAGCAGCAGGGCGAAAGAGTTAAGCTGGAGGCAATCGATATGCCGGACAAGGAACTGAAGGAATTTATCGATCCGCTGAAGGCAGGGGCTGAGCATGAAAGAGTTGTAACCGGGCTGATTAACGACATCTATGCAGCTGCATGTGAAGAGCATGATTTCAGAACTATGCAGTTTCTGGACTGGTTTGTTATGGAACAGGCAGAAGAAGAAGACAACGCTGATGGCAATGTTAAGAAGTTTGAACTTTTCGGATCAGACGGCAAGAGCCTTTATGAGCTGGATGCTGAGATGAAGGCTAGAGTATACATTGCACCGTCACTGGTTATTGGCTAAAGAAAATGTAAATAGGAAGCCGCTGCACTTTTACCGTGCAGCGGCTTTTGTCTGTCTATGCATAAACTTATTCTGCTGAAAGCAGCTCAATTTTGAAATTAAGTGATTTCCCCGCCAGTTCATGATTGGCATCGAATGTGATGTTTTTATCGTCTTTTGCAGTAACAGTAGCAGGAAACGGCTGTCCCATGGAATTTGTAAGGTAAACCTTCTGTCCGACTTCAAGATCAGCTGAGCCCTGGAGCTGTTCGATCTCTACTGTCATAATTGCATTAGGGTTGACCGGACCGTAGGCTTCTTCAGGTTCCAGATGAATATCCACAACCTGACCGACTTCCATATCGCAGACAGCTTTGTCAAAACCCGGAATCATCATACCAGCGCCGCAGATGAATTCCAGCGGCTGATTTCTGTCAAATGAACTGTCGAATTTTGATCCGTCATCAAGAGTGCCTGTATAGTGTACACTGACATTTTTTCCTGCGTTCGGTCCTTCAAGGTATATGCGAGGACCACCGCCGCAACCGCCGCCGCATCCACCGCCACAGCTGCTGCATCCGCCACCGCATCCGCTCTGGTCATCTTCAGCAGCTTCATGTTCGTGCTTGTCACAATTTACGCCTGCATCTGACAGAGCTCCTGCCAGATAAGCTTCAGCTGTATCATCTGCATTTCCTTC
>JAKSSH010000073.1 GCA_024403155.1 Clostridia bacterium
TAGTTGAAACAGTTTTACTGCCGGGAGATCCGCTTAGAGCGAAATTCATGGCAGAGAACTATCTTGATAATGCTGTTTGTTACAATACAATACGTAACATGCTGGGTTATACGGGAACATACAAAGGCTTTCCTGTTTCTATCCAGGGTACAGGCATGGGCATGCCGTCCATGGGCATCTATTCATGGGAACTGATTACAGCTTATGGCTGCAAAAATCTTATTCGAATCGGTACGGCTGGATCTTTCCATTCTGAAATAGGAATTGGAGATATAGTCTGTGCACTTTCAACATCGACTGATTCCAACTATGCTCATACTTTCGGACTTCCGGGACAGTATTCGCCTAGCTGCAGTGAGAAGCTTGTAAGAAAGCTTATTCATGCAAGTGAAGCTACTGGAATCAATGTACATCTCGGAAATATTCTTTCCAGCGACGTGTTTTATGAACTGGAAGACAGCTGGTGGAGACCTTGGCAGAGAATGAATGTAATGGCTGTTGAAATGGAAGCTGCAGCCCTGTACATGAATGCTGCATTCAATGGAGTTGACGCCATGGCCATGATGACAATCAGCGACCATTTTGTTACCGGCGAAAAGATGTCCCAGGATGTTAGAGAAAAGAGGCTTACTGACATGTTTGAACTGTCACTTGAAACAGTGATAAGGGAGTTTTAATGAAACTACTGGAATCTGCAGAAAACTATCTTGAAGCCATCCTTATGGTGGGAAAAGAAAAAGGAAATGTACGTTCAATCGATATTGTAAATCATCTGGGCTTTTCTAAACCCAGCGTTTCTGTTGCAATGAAGCAGCTTGAAACAAACGATTACATTACAAGAGACAAGGAAGGCAACATTTCACTTACAGAGAGCGGCAGAGAGATTGCAGAAATGATCTACGAAAGGCATACATTACTTACAGATATTTTTGAAGAAATGGGCGTATCCCATGATACGGCTCTTGACGATGCCTGCAAGGTTGAGCATGACATTAGTGAAGAAACATTTGAATGCATAAGAAAGTACTATAAATCAAAACAAAAATAATGAGCGACTACAGAAAATACATAAGAAATTTCAGCATAATAGCACATATAGATCACGGTAAATCCACACTTGCGGACAGAATAATCGAGAAGACAGGCCTGGTAAGCAAGAGAGACATGCGGGAGCAGTTCCTGGACAACATGGATCTGGAACGTGAGAGAGGAATAACCATCAAGTTACAGACAACCAGGCTGGTTTTCAGAAGTAAAGATGGAAACGAGTATATTTTCAATCTGATTGACACTCCGGGGCACGTGGACTTTACCTATGAGGTTTCAAGAAGTCTGGCTGCCTGTGAAGGGGCAGTTCTTGTTGTGGATGCAACGCAGGGTGTTGAGGCTCAGACCCTTGCCAATGTATATCTGGCAATGGACGAGGATCTGGAGATAATGCCGGTTCTGAACAAGATAGATCTGCCAAGTGCAAGACCCGGTGAAGTTCGCGAGGAAATTGAAGATGTAATAGGGGTTGATGCCTCTGAAGCTCCGCTGGTTTCGGCCAAGGAGGGCATTGGCATTGAGGAACTTCTTGAGCAGATCGTGGAGAAGATTCCTGCTCCTGAAGGTGAGGAAAATGCGAAACTTAAGGCTCTTATTTTTGATTCATACTATGATAACTATAAGGGCGTTGTAATATATACCAGAATTTTTGACGGCACTGTTAAGGAAGGCGACATTATTCGTCTAATGAACACCGGGAAAAAATATGAGGTTACCGAGGTTGGAACATATTCCCCGGGACCTGTGGAATGCAAATCGCTTAGAGCCGGTGAAGTAGGATATATATGCGCAAGCATCAAGCAGGTTGCAGATGCCAGAGTTGGTGACACCATTACCCTGGCAGATAATCCAACAGAAGAACCTTTGCCCGGATACAAAAAGGTTCAGTCTATGGTATATTGCGGAATCTATCCTGCAGAGGGTGAAAAATATGAGAATGTAAAAGATGCTCTGGAGAAGCTTCAGGTTAACGATGCAGCATTCAGATTTGAACCGGAAACATCCACAGCACTGGGATATGGTTTCAGATGCGGTTTCCTGGGCCTTCTGCACATGGAAATCATTGTTGAAAGACTTGAAAGAGAATTCGACCTTGGGGTTATTACAACTTCTCCAAGTGTAATATATAAAGTTGTCAAAACTGATGGAACTGTTGAAATGGTTCAGAATCCTTCCAATCTTCCTGACCCTATGGAAATAGACCATATTGAAGAGCCTATGGTAAAGGCTGATATTATGGTTCCTAAGGAATATGTGGGAAGCATTATGGAAATATGTCAGGATCGCCGTGGCAAAATGCTGCATATGGAATATATAACTGAATCCAGAGTTAATCTTCACTATGACATGCCTCTTAATGAGGTTATATATGATTTCTTTGATGCTCTTAAATCAAAGACAAGAGGGTACGGCTCACTGGATTACGAGTTTTCAAGATATGAACCTAGCAAGGTTGTTAAGCTGGATATTCTGCTTAACAAGGATATGGTGGATGCCTTCAGCATGATTGTTCATGAATCCAAGGCATATGCCAGAGGTCGTTTTGTTTGCGAAAAGCTTAAGGAAATTATTCCTATGCATCAGTTTGAGGTGCCTATTCAGGCTTCAATCGGACAGAAAATCATAGCTAGAGAAACTGTTCGTGCATATAGAAAAGATGTTATAGCCAAGTGCTATGGCGGCGATATTTCCAGAAAGAAAAAGCTGCTTGAAAAACAGAAGGAAGGAAAGAAGAGAATGCGTCAGTTTGGAACGGTAGAAGTTCCTCAGGAAGCATTCACTGCGGTACTTAAATATGACGATAACAAGTAATATCGGTCTTTATGTTCACGTTCCGTTTTGTATCAGGAAATGCAGATACTGCAGTTTCCTGTCTTTTCCGTGTAATGAAGAAAAACTATTAACTGAATATTCCAATGCTCTTATCAGAGAGATAAGAACAAGATATGAAGAGTGGCCTTACAGAATTATTGACAGCATATATATCGGTGGGGGCACTCCTTCTCTTATGCCTGGAAATGACATGGCAAAAGTAGTTAATGAGATCAAGGAGAATTTTGTAGTTTCCGATGACTGTGAGATTACAATTGAGGCTAATCCTGCAACATTGACTGATGAGAAGCTGAGGGCCTATCTTGACTGCGGAATTAACAGAATAAGTATTGGCGTGCAGGCATTTGACAATACGATTCTGCATTTCCTGGGCAGAGCCCATGACAAAAATGATGCCATAAATGCAATCAGAATGTCAAAAAAGGCGGGCTTTGATAATGTGAATATTGATCTTATGTTTGGTATTCCCGGACAGACCATGAAAATGTGGAGAGATTCATTAAGGCAAAGTCTGTTTTTGCGCCCTGAACATATTTCTCTTTACAGTCTGCAGATTGAAGAGGGAACGCCGTTCTATGACATGATTTACGTGGACAAGATGGTATCTGAAACACCGGAGAATATGGATCGTGCCATGTATAATGAAGCACTTATGATGATGGACGATGCTGGATATCATCACTATGAGATATCAAATGCCGCACTTCCGGGATTTGAAAGCAGACACAATATGAAATACTGGTCATATCAGGATTACCTGGGACTTGGCCCCGGAGCCAGTTCGTTCATAGGCGGTCACAGATTTAAAAACTGCGAAAAGGTATCAGAATACCTTAAATATATCAAAGCAGGCATGCCTCCTGTTAAACCAGAAAACGTGGAGGAGTATTCAGTGCGAGAAGAAATGGGCATCTATGTTTTTACGGGACTTAGAAAGACAGAAGGATTTAACATTAATGATTTCGAAAAAACATTTATGAAAGACTTCTTCGATGTGTATGATTACTCAATTCTTGAAAAATTCAAGGGCTTTATTGAAATGGATGGTATGAATCTGAAACTGACCAGAAAAGGTCTGGATGTTTCAAATAAAGTAATGGCAGAGTTTGTTTAATGGGAGAGAGAACTGTTATGAAATATGTTATGGCCCTTGATCAGGGAACAACAAGCTGCAGATGCATATTATATGATCACGAAGGCAGACAGGTAAGCGTTGCACAGAAGGAATTCACTCAGTTTTTCCCTGAGGATGGATGGGTTGAGCATAATGCGCTGGAAATATGGGAAACGCAGCTTATGGTCTGCAGACTTGCGATGGGTAATGCGTCTGTCAAAGCAAAAGATATTGATTCAATAGGTATTACAAATCAGCGCGAGACCACAGTCGTATGGGATAAATATACCGGAATGCCTGTATATAACGCTATTGTTTGGCAATGCAGGCGTACATCCTGTTTCTGCGATGAACTGAAGGAAGAGGGCCTCTCTGAATTATACAGAGAGAAAACAGGTTTGCTTATAGACCCTTATTTCAGTGGGACAAAACTTAGATGGATACTTGAAAATGTTGAGGGAGCCAGAGAAAGAGCTGAAAATGGTGAATTGCTGTTTGGTACCATTGAAACCTGGCTTATATGGAATCTTACTGGAGGAACTGTACATGTTACTGATTACTCCAATGCTTCCAGAACAATGCTGTTTAACATTCATGATTTATGCTGGGACAAGGAGATTCTTGACAGACTTGACATACCTGCAATCATGCTTCCTGAGCCAAAGCCGTCCAGCTGCATTTACGGCAGAACAGACAGCAGACTTTTTGATGGTGAGATTATCATCAGCGGGGCGGCAGGCGATCAGCAGGCAGCACTGTTTGGCCAGACATGTTTTGAAACCGGTGAAGCCAAAAATACATTTGGAACAGGTGGTTTTGTTCTTGTTAATACCGGGGACAGAATAGTTAAATCAAATAATGGCTTGCTGAGCACAATAGCGTGGGGTCTTAACGATAAGGTTTACTATGCTCTTGAAGGCTCTGTTTTTGTGTCTGGCGCTGTTATACAGTGGCTTAGGGATGAACTTGGAATAATAACAAAAGCCTCTGAAACAGAAGGTCTTGCCCGTCAGGTAGAGGATACATCCGGAGTATATGTCGTGCCTGCATTTACAGGACTTGGAGCACCTTATTGGGATCCTTATGCTAGAGGTGCTATTCTTGGCCTTACAAGAGGTGTTAACAGCAAACATATTGCCAGAGCTGCTCTGGAATCCATGGCTTATCAGACTTGTGACCTTCTTCATGCAATGTCTGATGATCTTGGAAGTCCGATTGCAACACTTAAAGTGGACGGCGGAGCCTCAGCAAACAACTTTCTTCTTGAATTTCAGTCAGATATTCTTCAGCAGAAGGTATACAGACCATGCTGCATAGAAACAACATCTCTTGGAGCAGCATATCTGGCCGGGCTGGCAACGGGATACTGGAGTTGTGAAGAAGATGTTAGGGAAAACTGGCAGATAGATAAAATCTTTGAGCCGACCATGGAAAAAGAAAAGGCTGAAGAACTTCTTGCAGGATGGCATGAGGCAGTAAAAAGAAGCTTCCAATGGGCTAAATAAATAGTATCTTGTTACAATAAAGTACTTTGTTGCTTTTATGCATTAATATATATTTGCCGTTGATAGAATTGCTTGATAATTAACAATCTCAAGAATATAATGTACTTGTTAAGTTCTGCGCAATATGGAGGCGTTCATTTTGGATGAAAAAATAAGAAAAATTCTTAAAGAACAGGTTGATCCGGTGCTTTCTCAGCACTTTGGCGGTGCATCTCTTTCAAAGTACGAAGACGGTATTGCATATGTGAGACTTACCGGAGCCTGTGCACAGTGTCCTTCGGCACAGGAAACAATTGAATCTGTTGTAAAGGACTTCGTTATGGGTGGTTGCCCTGAAGTCAAGGATGTTGTTCTTGATACTTCTGTTAGCGAAGACCTGCTGGACATGGCAAGAAAGATTCTGAATAAGGAAATCGATTAAACAGCAAATTGTTTTCGATCTGCTTTTAATATATAGGTTATCGTTAGTTTGTTCATAATGGTCCGTCAGCAATTATGCGGCGGATGTAAGTAAATAAAAAGGAGTGATTTTATTATGTTAATGACAGGCGAACAGTACATCGAAAGT
>JAKSSH010000074.1 GCA_024403155.1 Clostridia bacterium
TTATGTTCCTCCTTAGGTCCCCCCTACTTATCAATGATAACAAAAAATATAATTGTCAGTCAACTTATTTCATTATCTGGACCTGTTCTTCATTGCAGCCTTGGCTCTGCTCTTGTTTCGTGACGCAGCCTTCTTCTCAGCCTCGTAGCGTTTTCTTGTTTTTGGTTTCATTACCGAGTAGCCAAAACGTCCGATTTCCTGCTTTTTGATCGAATAGTAATGTCCGTGGTTATATGCCACAAGACCCGCTCTTTCAAGGTGAATTGCACCCTTTTCATCTATGAGCTTTTCATCTGCACTAACGCTTACTATCTCAGCCATGAACATATCATGGGAACCCAGTTCCACCACATCTGTAACTCTGCATTCAAGGCTTATTGGAGATTCAGCTATCTGCGGACAAGATACAACTTCACTATCAGCAGGCGTAAGGTTCTGCTCCTTGAACTTGTCAAAATCCCTTCCGGATTTCACACCGCACCAGTCTGTTGCAAAAGCAAGACCTTCCGTTGTCAGGTTGATAACAAACTCGCCGGTTTTGCTTATTATCTCATGAGAGTAGCGTTCCTTACGTACGGAAATGTATGTCATTGGCGGATCGGAGTTTATTATTCCGGTCCATGCTATTGTAATAATATTTGGTTTTTCTCCGGCTTCTCCTTTTCTTCCGTGTCCGCCACAGCTTACCATTACTGCAGGAACCGGCGCCATAAGTGTGCCGGGGTTCAGTCTGGTTTTGCTCATCAGTCTTCAAACGCCTCCCTCCAGGCATCTTCCTTGCCGTCACGAAGATCATCAAGGTTATACGGTGTAGCCTGATACAGATAATAGTTCAGCCAGTTTGAGAAAAGCAGTGATGCGTGCCCTCTCCAGCGGAACATGATCTCCTTCTTCGGGCTGTCATCCCTGAAATAGTTTGCAGGAACATCAATGTCCAAACCCTTGTTAATATCTCTGAAATACTCATCAGCCAGAGTGTTCTTGTCATATTCCTGATGCCCAAGCACAAAAATCTGTCTGCCGTTATCCGTTGAAATGATGTGCGGACCAACCTCATCTGACTCTGCCAGAATTCTAAGTTCCGGATGTTCCAGAACATCTTCCTTACGTATTTCAGTATGGCGTGAATGGGGTGCATAGAACAACTCATCGAACCCTCTCATAAGCGGATTCTTAGGTCTGAGATTTCTGTGTTCAAATACACCAAATACCTTTTTGTCCAAAGTATGTTTAGGCACACCGTAATAATAGTGCAGCGCCGCCTGGGCGCCCCAGCAGATAAACATGTTACTGTACACGTGGGTTTTTGCAAATTCAAAAATCTCGCAAAGCTCCGGCCAGAAATCAACTTCTTCAAATTTCATAAGTTCCACAGGTGTTCCTGTAATAATCATTCCATCAAAGTATTCATCCTTGAATTTATCAAAGGTTGTATAGAATGATTCCAGATGATCCTGAGAAGTGTGTGTGGATTTATGTGAATCCATGCCAACAAGCTGCATCTCAATCTGCAGCGGGGAGTTGGCCAGAACCCTGGCAAGCTGTGTCTCAGTTGCAATCTTTGTAGGCATCAGGTTAACGATTATAACCTTCAGCGGACGGATATCCTGAGATGCAGCTCTCGCTCTATTCATTGTAAATATATTCTCATCCTTCAGTGCCTCAGCTGCAGGGAGTTTGTCAGGTATTATTAAAGGCATACTATCTCCTATTTAACGTAAGCAAGTGCCTGCTCGATGTCTGCAATAAGATCTTCTGCCGCCTCAAGGCCACAGGAGAAACGGATAAGGTCCGGTCCGATTCCTGCTGCCTCAAGTTCTGCTTCGTTCATCTGTCTGTGAGTTGCATTTGCAGGATGCAGACAGCACGTTCTGGCATCGGCAACATGAGTTTCAATTGCAGCCAGCTTAAGATTCTTCATAAATGTTTCTGCGGCTTCTCTTCCTCCCTTGATTCCGAAGGATACTACGCCACAGGTTCCGTTAGGAAGCATTGTTTTAACCAGTTCTGCATACTCGCTGTCAGGAAGTCCCGGATATTTTACCCAGCTGACCTTGTCATGACCCTGCAGGTACTGAGCTACCGCCATACCGTTTTCGCAGTGTTTCTTAACACGAACATGCAGACTCTCAAGTCCCATGTTCAGAAGAAATGCATTCTGAGGTGCAGCTGCAGCTCCGAAATCCCTCATGAGCTGTGCTGTTGCCTTTGTAATGTACGCACCCTCTTTACCGAATTTCTCGGCGTATGTGATACCGTGATAACTGTCATCAGGTGTGCAAAGGCCCGGGAACCTGTCCGCATGAGCCATCCAGTCAAATTTGCCTGAATCAACTATGCATCCTCCTACCTGCGCTCCGTGACCATCCATGTACTTGGTTGTTGAATGAGTAACAATGTCTGCCCCCCATTCAAACGGTCTGCAGTTTACAGGTGTTGCAAAAGTATTGTCTATGATAAGTGGCACTCCATGTGCGTGGGCAACTTCCGACCACATTGGAATATCCAGAACATCCAGTGATGGATTTGTAATTGTCTCACCGAATACTGCCTTGGTATTATCCTGGAACGCTGCCTCCAGTTCTTCTTTTGTTGCAGTTGGTGGAACAAAAGTGAAGTCGATATTCATTTTTTTCATGGTAACAGCGAAAAGATTGTATGTTCCGCCATATAGCGCTGACGAAGCAACTACATGATCTCCTGCAGTTGCAATATTGAACACTGCGAAGAAATTTGCTGCCTGCCCTGAAGATGTGAGCATTGCTGCCGAACCACCTTCCAGAGCGCAGATTTTTGCTGCTACTCTGTCGTTTGTAGGGTTCTGAAGTCTTGTGTAGAAATATCCTTCAGTCTCCAGATCGAAGAGCTTTCCCATATCCTCGCTTGTTGCATATTTGAATGTGGTGCTCTGGATAATAGGAATCTGTCTTGGTTCACCATTTTCAGGAGTATAGCCTGCCTGTACGCACTTTGTTTCGATGTTGAAATCCTTTGCCATAACTGATCCTTTCTACACACCAAGCTGTTTGCCTTCTGTGTGTTCATAGTTTACATGCATAAAGCTGCCTGTTGACATTGCAAGACATTTTCCCGTGTCTTCATCAAAAGCCTTGGCAATCAGTCTGATCACTCTTTCGCCAACCTGTACAGCTTCAGATTCGATAATAAACGCTTTGCCCCTGAAAGGTTTCAGAAAACTGATGGTCATATCTGATGTGGAAACGCTTCCCTCTGTAAGGGCGATGGCATTGATTCCCATGGTTGTATCCATCATTGCGGAGATTACTCCCCCATGGACCTCCCCTCTGCCGTTATCTTCCCATTTGAATTTCTTGTATCTGACTCTGACTGATTTCTTTTCTGTGTCACAGTCAACAAATTCCGGATCAATCATGTCATTAAGCATGCCGAAACCATATCCCTTGATTTCACCGATAATATCTCTGACTCTCTGCTCATAATTGATGTTCTGATTTGCCTTTTTTGTCATCTTATCTCTCCTGAAAAAACAGTTGCTTTTGGTTTTGCCTATTAAGGAATTATAGCACAGTTTATTCCCTTGTACTATTGGAATTACCAGCCTTTGTAGAAATAAAACCGTAATATGCTGACAGCAGCGTAATGCTCATAAGCAGCCCCGCTATAATATCTGTGAGCCAGTGGCATCCGCAGATCAATCTGCCTGTTACAGTAACTGCGATAATTAGCGCACATACTGCTCTAATCAGGCTGCGAATCGCTCCCTTGTCAATGTATCTTCCCGCCAGCATGAATGCTGCTCCCAGAATTACAATTACCAGCATGGTATGTGATGATGGGAAGGATGCCTCCGGCATGGTTTCCCCCGGCATTATTGTAGGTCTGTAATTGATGATTACCTTTTCAAACAGTGCATAGATAATCATTGAAACTATAAACAGTACTCCAAGCCCCACTATTTCACGGTCTACTTTCAGCAGACTCTTTCTCTTTATAAGCTGTACCAGACCCATCACGCCGAAGAATGCTGCAACCAGGATTGCCAGATACATCATCGGATCTATAAGTTCATATATGGTTAAGTTCACACCATAATGGTCATAAAACGCCTGATTAATCTCAGCCAGTCCAACGCTTGTTCCTGCCGGTCCTATCATGGCAACGTTAACTGTTTTCACAATAAATGTGAAAGCAAAAAACGCTATTAAACTGATAACTGAAATAACATATCCCTTTTTCATATAATCTAGTCCTTTCCTTTTGTGTGCACTACAAGTTCATTTTAACAAATAAATGTGAATAATACATAGAGAAATACAAAAAACCGCAGTTCCAAATTGAAGAACTGCGGTTATAGTCTGCTTTTGCATCTTATCTTGCCTTCACCTGATAGCGAACATATGAGGTCCTTGCTGCCAACACAAGCACTGTTCCTGCCAGGAGCCACATGATTGGCACAAACTGAAGATCTGTAAGGTGTCGTACTGTTCTTTCAAATCCATGGATCGTTCCTCCTCTATAGGGTTAACGGATAAATCACTATTTTGTGCGTTTATATTTCAAAAAAACAAATAGCAGCGAGTTTTTCACTCACCGCCACTGTTGCAAGCATGCAGACAGCTGCTCCACTATACTTCAAAAATGCTTATGTTTTCTATTTCCTCGACAAAAGAGCTACACACTCTGTGTGCTTTGTACCCGGGAAGTTGTCAAACGGTTTAACGGATACAACCTTATAGCCATAATACTGCATGTAATACAGATTGTTTGCCAGACTCTTAGGGTTGCAGCTGATATAGACAATCTGGTCAACACCGTAGCCTACGATTTTGTCCAGCGCATCGTTGCTTATTCCGACTCTCGGAGGATCCACAACGATTACTTCCGGCTTGTCGTCAATTGAATCCAGCACCTTGAAACAGTCCCCTGCAATGAATCTGCAGTTATCGAGACCATTCTTGGCGGCTGTTTCCCTGGCCATCTCAACAGCTTCCTCAACTATTTCAACGCCCACAACTTCAGAGGCCTTTCTGGCCAGGACCTGTGTGATGGTTCCTGTTCCGCAGAACAGGTCAAAGGCCTTCTTTCCTTCAAAATCGTCAATCTGGTTTATTGCATATGTGTACAGATTTTCTACAGCATCAACATTTGTCTGGAAGAATGAGAATGCGCTTACCTGGAACTTCAGGCCCATTATCTCTTCGTTGTAATAGTCTCTGCCATAAAGCGTTCTCAGTTCGTCACAGTAAACCGCATCCGCAAGTCTGTCGTTTATGGTGCGCAAAACCCCAACCACCTTGTTTTCAAGCTGAAGTCCAGTTATTAACTGAACATATGCATCTTCGTCAAAGGTCTGCAGGTCTGCCTTTGCACCTCCTCCTTCTGAAGATGTACAGATGTTAACAAGTATTTCTCCGGTTCTGACACCTCGACGGATAATCAGATGGCGCATGAGTCCTGTATGCTTTCTCTTGTGGTAATGGGAATAACCCTTCTCGTTTACGAAGTCCAGTGTGGCCTTGAGAATGGCATTGAAATCCGGATGTACCAGCTGGCACTGATCCACCGTAACGATGGACATGAAGTGGCCCTTCTTGTGCATGCCAAGAGTGGTCGGCCCATTTTTAACCATATCTCCGAAGGTGTATTCCATTTTGTTTCTGTACTCATATCTTGATGGTGCAGGCTCAATTGGAAGCAGCTCACCATAAGCTATTTCCTTTTCATCCAGAAGCGCCTTTACTTCCCCTGCCTTGTTGGCAAGCTGTTCCTCGTAAGGCACACCCTGATAGACACAGCCTCCGCACTCACCGTTATGAGGGCAGATATTAAAATTTGCCGTATGCATCATAGAATTCCTTTTTGTATTCTGTAAATCTATCTTCATCAATTGCCT
>JAKSSH010000075.1 GCA_024403155.1 Clostridia bacterium
CTAAAAAAGCTGACTCAATGTCAGCTTTTCCTTTTTATACGTCGAATCTGTCAATATGTGCTTCTTCAATGTACTCTGCCTTGATCTCCTGCAGCTTCCTGAAATAGTCCTGTTCGCCATGGAACTTGAATGCCTCCTCATCCTTCCAGTGCTCAACCAGAAGAATCTGGTTTTCATCTGCATCTGAGAAGTAGTAATCGTACTTGATGTTTCCTGCTTCTGCCCTTGAGTCTTCAGGAACTCCCAGTGCCTTTACTGCTGAATAGAATTCATCCCTTTTGCCTGGTTTTGCATTATAGTAAACATTTAAGATAATCATAACCGCACCTCCTGAAATAAACTTTTCTATGGAAATAGTATAGCAGATACGGAATGAATTGTAATGCTTTTGTTGACATATTATAATTAGGGTATCTATTTAATTAACGAACGGAGGTTATCATGGCAGGCAGACCACGAGCAAGAACAGTACATACAGGTAGCGGAAGCAGCGTCCACAGAACAGGCGGCGGTCTGGGCGGCGGCAGCCACAGCAGTGTCAGTCACAGCAGCGGCAGCTTCGGCGGCAGTCACAGCAGCGGCAGTCACAGCAGCGGCAGTCACAGCAGCGGTGGCGGAGGTTTCAGCGGCGGCCCTGTATTCAGAGCCGGCGGAGGCGGTGGATGCCTTCTTCCTATCATAATCGTTCTGGTTATGATATTCGGTGGTGGCGGAGTTGCTCTAAATACTCTGGGAGGTGGTGAAGACTATCAGGGAACCATTGACTATGGCAACAACGTATACGGCGGATGGTATGATACATCAAACGACGGCAACCTGGTTACCACAGTCTCTGACAAAGCCAGAGACAAGTTCACCAGACTTGATCCAATGGGCGACAACAAGGCAACCATCATGGTTTACATGTGCGGTACCGACCTGGAATCAAATCAGGGAATGGCCACAAAGGACCTGAACGAAATGATCAATGCCGAAGTGGGCAGAAATGTTAACCTTCTGGTTTATACAGGCGGCTGCAAGAAATGGCGCAACAATGTCATTAGCAGCAAATACAATCAGATTTATCAGATAAAGAACGGCAACATCAAATGCCTGGTTGAAAACGCAGGCACAGGTTCCATGACAAATCCTGATACACTTAGTGAATTCATCAGATGGGCTCACAAGAACTTCCCTGCCAACAGAAACTCACTTATACTGTGGGATCACGGCAGCGGTTCAATCAGCGGATACGGATATGATGAAAAGAACCCTGTTGGCGGTTCAATGAAACTGAACGGAATTGACAGAGCTCTTACAGAAGGCGGAGTTCAATTCGACTTTGTTGGTTTTGATGCCTGCCTCATGGGAACTTCAGAAACAGCTCTCATGCTTTCAAAGCATGCTGACTACATGATTGGCAGTGAGGAAATCGAACCGGGCATTGGCTGGTACTACACAAGCTGGCTGACTTTGCTTAATGACGATACTTCAATTGCCACACTTCAGCTTGGCAAGGTAATTGCCGATGATTACACTGAAAAATGTGCAAGCCAGTGCAGAGGACAAGCCACTACACTTTCAGTGGTTGACCTTTCCGAACTTGGAGAAACACTTCCGAAAGCTCTGGACAACTTCTCTGCAGATGCATCTGACATGATTTCCAACGGAGAATACAAGGAAGTTGCCACTGCCAGAAGCAGCGCCAAGGAATTCCAGCAGTCCTCCAGACTTGACCAGGTTGACCTGGTTCACTTTGCCAAGCTCATGGGCACCGACGAAGGCAAGGAGCTGGCAGACACCCTGCTGTCGGCAATCAAGTACAACAGAGCATCAAAAAACATTGTAAATTCATACGGACTTTCAATATACTTCCCATGCAGAACTCTCAGCAAGGTGGATTCAATCCTTGCCATGTATGATGACATTAACATGGGAGACAAATATTCAGACTGCATTACCAAGTTCGCTCAGATGCAGGCCAGCGGGCAGGCAGGCTACGGTGGCTATGGTTCCCCTGGAAACTTCGGTGGGGGCAGCTGGTTCGGAAACAGCAGCTCCGGCAGCACCGGCAATCAGATGAACGAGCAGGCACTGGAGCAGCTCTTCGAAGGACTTTTCTCAGGAAGAGCCAACCTCAAGGAACTTGGTCTTGGTGAACTGAATGCAGACAACTCTCACTTCCTCCAGAAAGGAGAGCTGGATCCTGAAGCTGCAGCAGAGTGCGTCAGCGAAAACATGATTTCGGATGAGGATCTTCAGTGGCAGACAAATGCCGATGGCAAGAAGTGCATCAAGCTTACTGAGAAGCAGTGGGGAAATGTGGACAAGGTTGACATGTCCATGTACTACGATGACGGCGAAGGCTACATCGATCTGGGTCTGGATAACATCTACGACTTCGACGACGATGGAAACCTCCTTCCTAATCTGGACAGAAACTGGCTGGCAATCTATGGACAGCCTGTGGCATACTACCACACTGACACAATTGAGAAAGGCGGAGACGCCTATGTAATCAGAGGCTATGTTCCAATCCAGCTAAACGGAGAGGATGCCCGTCTGATTCTCTCATTTGATAACAATAATGACCAGGGCTACGTATCAGGAGTCAGCTACTACTACGATCCTTCAGTAACGGAGACAGAAGCCAAGACTTTGAACTCCCTCAAGGAAGGCGATAAGATTAAGTTCGTATGCGATTTCTACGATTACGATGGCAACTTCAATGACCGCTACCAGCTTGGTGAAACAGAGACGGTTAATGACATTGAGCACTTCCAGATCAGAAACGTTGATGTTGGTAATGGTCCTGTTAAGATCGCATACAAATTCACCGACCTGTTCGGCAACGAACACTGGACCCCGGTAATCAATAAATAAGGCAAAAAAGACTGAAATGGTTAAAACAAATCTGGAAGGAAACATCCTGGATTATCTGGACTGGCGCGGTGACATCACCTTCAGCCAGGACCCTGTCAACATGGTTGATGGGCTGATCTTCTCCACACTGGCATATCTGAACTTGCCGGTGTCAGATGGAGCAGGTCTGCCTTTGCATGAAATCAAGAAGGAATGGAGTAAGCTTCCTGAGGGGGATCAGTACCGGGGCATAGACATCATGGAGAAATCCTGTCGCATGCTGGCGGAATCCATTGCTGATTATCCTCGCTACAGAGATCTTACAGTTACAGATTACGTGGAACTGTCCAGCGAAGAGCAGCAGATGCAGTTTTCTGCAGCTACCTTCCTTCTTCCCGAAAACAATCTTTTCGTGGCTTACCGCGGAACTGACAATACAATTGTGGGCTGGAAGGAAGATTTCAACATGGCCTTTATTGCCGGCACACCTGCCCAGCTTGAAGCTACCAGATACCTGAAAATGATTGCAGAGAAATATCCGGACTGCTCCATATATATTGGAGGTCATTCCAAGGGCGGCAATCTGGCAGTATGGGCCGCAGGATATCTTCCGGATGATATAAACAACCGCATTATCCGGGTTTTCAACAACGACGGTCCGGGCTTCATTGAGGACTTCACTGACAGCCCCCAGTTCAAAGCCGTTAAAGATAAAATTTTTTCATATGTTCCTGAATCCTCTATTATCGGAGTACTCATGGGCGGATGTGAATACCGAATCATAAAGAGCTCTTCGGTTTCACTGCTCCAGCACGATCCTTTTTCGTGGAAGGTTCTGGGAAATTCATTTATTTATGATTCCAGCCGTTCTCTTTTATCACGACGGATCAGCAGAAAATGCAACGAAATAATCCGCACAATGAACAAGGAGGAGTACGCAGAATTTATAGAGAAGATATATGATGACATACGGGCATCTGATGCGGATACCCTGGACGACCTTCAGGGCTATCTTCTGAAAAAAGTCCTTTCACTACCGGGCAGAATTAAGGATTTGAAATGATTAACAGAAAAGAAATAAAAAAAGCATCACGAAGGAATTTAAGAAGAAATTACTGAGCCTGCATAGCGGCCTGCTTTTTTAAATGTCTTCAGTATTTTCTTTATCGTGTCTCAGTATCAGCAGATTTATAGTCATTGCAAACAGACTTCCTGCTATGACAAATACGGGTCGCCTGAACACGAAACCAATTCCCGCAGGCTCCGTAAATGATATGGCAGACAGGGACATGAACGAGAAACATGCCGCCCTCACCTCATATCTGTTCATGAAGTAAAGGCTGCAGTATCCTGCAATTGCCACCATCAGAAGCCTTATCTTCAGAGACGGCACCAGCGCAAATATTACAAAGAATATTCCGAAGCCCACAAGATTTCCCGATATTCTCTTTGTGATCTTAGTTGCCGCCGCCGGAACTGTCGGCATGATAATGGAATGGGTACTTATTATCAGCCACTTGCCGTACTCTATGTCAAACAGCTTCACAGCAAGCCACATGAGGGTTACCCCCAAAGCCAGTCTGAATGCAAAACTGAATCTTAAGGATTTTGTGTCCATCGGTCCCGGTTTCATGAAGTTGTGTCTGATGGCCGCCTTCTCCGGATTTTCTTCTTTGTTATGAACCTTTTTATAGACTATTATCTGCAGCAGTCCTACGATAACCGCACCGCAGACCACGATGATTATTCTGTGGCTCATATGACCGAAAGTCAGAGGATGTCCAACCATCATGTAGATATAGTTCAGCATGAACGGATAATATATCTGCATCCCTCTGTCTCTGAACAGCAGATAAGGTCCCCAGAAGAATACTCCGAAGTTTATTACAAGACCCAGCCAGATGTTCATGTCAGCCAGCCCTGCCAATATGCAAAGGCAAAGGTTCAAAGCCAGTATCTTTCCTGCCAGTGCTGCAGGGTTCTCATCCAGTCTGGCCAGAAAAACCATGATACACTGAACAACAACCATGATGGAAACCAGATTGTTCTCCATTCCCAGAAATTCAAAGCACAGCAGGGAGACTCCTGTCATAACTGCAAACATGGCCGTGGAAAAGGCTATTCTCTTTTTGGGGATTTTTGCCGTCATCTATTTTTCCTTTTTATTTAAGAAGCCCTTTTTCTTTGAGCTCTCATCTCTAGGAATGGTTTTGTATCTGAATTCCAGTTTTTCCCTTATTGCATCACCTGTGTCCTGCTTCATGAAGGCTTCCTGTTCTTCGGGAGTCAGTTCATCAGCTCTCTTCATGTAATCGCCTATTGGCTTTGGCAGAACCGCCATGTAAATCAGCGGAGTGATGAGAACCACGTCAACTGCCAGGAACGCAATCATCAGCTCAAAGGCATGGGTGGTCGAAAATCCCAGCTTTATAGTCGCCAGGCATCCTATGACACCGATTATTGCCACAAGCAGCTTAACATAGTATTTGCCTAGCTTTAACAGACCGTTCATGAGCTCTGGCATGAACCAGTAATCTCTGAACAGATTCATTGATGATTTGTTAAGCGGATTGCCTCCCCATGTAAGCCTGAAGGCAAGACCGAAATTGTTTTTGTTCTTGTTATTGTCCATAATTAAACTCGTTAAGTGACTACCTCTTTATTAATTATTTAATATTGTTTATTACACAACCCTATAGAATTTGCGGGCGACCACTAATGTTTCTACTTCCTTAAAGTGTATTCTGTGGTTTAATATATCAACTAATCAACAATACATCAACTATGTTTCAATTGATATATTACTTCAATACAT
>JAKSSH010000076.1 GCA_024403155.1 Clostridia bacterium
TGCGATCGTAGCATGGCAGCAGAGATCAAGATCGTCGGCCGGAGTGGAGTAACGAACCTGGAACACACCATCTTCCAGCCTTTTGATAAAAGCTGTTTCAGAATATCTCAGTTCGGCTGCAGTCTTTCGCATTGTTTCTGCCTCAGGAAAATCCATTCCATCATCCAGAATTACAACCCCTGCAGGGTTTCCGCCGAACACCTGGTTCGTGAATGCATCAGCTATATAGAATTTCATTTTCTTTACCTCCATTTTCTTATGGGGATATTATAACATATATGATAAAATAACTTACAAGAAGGAGTCCTGATTATGAAGAAAAAATACGATGTAAGAGGCATGGGCTGTGCTGCCTGTTCCGCCAGAGTGGAGAAGTTCGTTGGAAATCTCACGGGAGTTCAGAAGGTGGAGGTAAATCTTCTGGCAAATTCCATGGTGGTGGAATATGACGGGAGCATATGCTCCAGCCAGGATATCTGCGATACCGTGAGGGCGGCAGGCTACGAAGCCAGTGAAGCTGAGTCCGAGGAGGAAGCTCACCGGCGGGCCGGCACCAGCGCAAAGGCAGACACAACTGGCGCATTTGCCGGCGGTGAAATAACAAGAGAAAGAACAGGGGAAATGAAGAGAAGGCTTATTGTTAGCCTTATCTTTTGTGTGCCCCTTTTTTGTATTGCGATGATGGGTGGGGACGGTGTTATCTGGCGTGTTGTTGAAGCGGCACTGACGGCACCTATTGTGGGAATCAATTATAAATATTTCACTGTAGGCTTCGGCATGCTTGCCCGCCGGGGGCCCAATATGGACAGTCTGGTGGCAATGGGCAGCGCCGCGGCAATTATAATGATGTACTTCGAATCGGCGGGAATGATTCTTACGCTGGTAACCCTGGGGAAGTTCCTGGAGGCCAGAGCCAAGGGTAAGACCGGCGAGGCTATTGAGAGGCTTATGGGCATGGCCCCAACAGAAGCCAGGGTAGTTAGTGGCGAAGTCGGTTTTGAAGAACCGGGCCAGACTGCTTTTGCGATGGTGCCGCTGGAGAAAATAAGCGCTGGGGAAATTGTAATGGTGGAGCCGGGAGAAGGTTTCCCGCTGGACGGCGTGGTGGTTAAAGGACAGACCACCGTAAACGAAAGCGCCCTTACCGGAGAGAGTGTGCCGGTGGCGAAAACAGTGGGGGATGAGGTCTGCACCGCTACGGCCAACCTTAGCGGAAGGGTGTGGTTTAAGGTTACAAGAACCGGCCAGGACACCATGCTGGCTCAGATAATAAAAATGGTAGAAGAGGCAGGAGCGTCAAAGGCTCCAATCGCCAGATTTGCAGATAAGGTTGCAGGAGTCTTCGTGCCGGTGGTAATGGCCATTGCGGTGCTGGCGACTATTGTGTGGCTGGCAGTGGGCATGGCCCCTGCCAAGGCAATAATGATCGGGGTGGCGGTGCTGGTGATTTCCTGTCCGTGTGCCCTGGGGCTGGCCACACCTGTGGCTATTATGGTAGGAACAGGGAAGGGTGCTGAGTACGGAATTCTTGTGAGATCTGCAGAGGCACTGGAGAGAGCCTGCGATATTCAGACAGTTGTTCTGGACAAGACGGGGACTATAACAAAGGGCGAGTTCGCCAGTGATGGAACCACCGGCATTGACGAGATAAAGGAAACGAGTCCTGAGGCGGTGAAGGAACTTCGGGAAATGGGTATTGAAGTTACCATGCTTACGGGAGATAAAGAGGAAGCCGCCAGAGATATCGCAAAAGCAGCCGGGATTGACAGCGTTATTTCCGGGGTGCTGCCTGGGGGAAAGGATCAGGTTGTTGCGGAGATACAGGCTGGCGGCACGGTAACTGCCGGTGACGGCGGTTCACGAGTTGTTGCCATGGTTGGTGATGGAATTAACGATGCGCCGGCCATAACAAGGGCCGATGTTGGTTTTGCAATAGGATCCGGAACAGACGTGGCACTGGAGAGTGCAGATGTGGTTCTGGTAAAGGACGATCTGCGGGATGTGCCGAGAGCCATTCGTCTCAGTCGGGCTACAATGAGAAACATCAAACAGAATCTGTTCTGGGCTCTGTTCT
This sequence comes from Clostridia bacterium, assembly GCA_024403155.1. Classification (GTDB taxonomy): domain Bacteria; phylum Bacillota; class Clostridia; order Peptostreptococcales; family Anaerovoracaceae; genus Lentihominibacter. Next base: position 2,075 of record JAKSSH010000076.1, read on the forward strand.
ACAACTGCATTGGGATACCCATTGCGGCAGGGGTGCTGTATCCGGTCTGCGGATTGCTTCTAAGCCCAATGATCGGTGCGGCATGCATGAGTCTTTCCTCAGTGTGTGTTGTAAGCAATGCCCTTAGGCTCAGGAAGCTGAAACCGTAAGCTTGCGCAAGATAAAACGGTAGGATATAATTGGTGACATGAAAAGGATAATAGATTTCATAATGGCAGGCGGTGGCCTGGCGCTGATGATGCTTGCATCAGCAATAAAATTTCAGAAGTTCGGTGGCGATCAGTTTGATTTGAGTTCAAATGAAACTACAATCATGCTTGTGGCCGGAATGCTGCTGTTTATTCTGGCAAGCGCCAGCCTGAAAAACACTTAATAATAGCAGTTTTATAGCATATTTGTAATTCTCTTTACCCTAGTGGTGCGATATAATATCATCAGTGGCATAGAATTTTGAATATTACTATTTGAAATTTATTATGTACGTTATACCGATGTCGCCGTTGTAGGCGACGAACCAAGTATCATTATATTTATTAAGGGAGGTCATAAAATGACTGAAAGAAACATGGCGAAAGCTTTAGAAGAAGCTAAGAGAGTTGTTGGCTTAATCGAAGCTGAAACACTGACTGAAGACGAAAAGAAAGCTATCATTCAGGACTCAATCAAGAACTTTAACGAAAACGTTAACCCTGGTTGGCTTGAATATAGAAAGTCAGTATCAACAGACAGCGCATTCGTAGAATGGGAAGATGAAGGCGACGTATTCAGAGATGTATACGGAACTGAATTTATCGACTGCCTCGGCGGATTCGGTATCTATGCTTGCGGACATGGAAATCCTGAAATTAAGAAGACAGTAAGAGCACAGCTCGACAGATACTGCCTGCACTCACAGGAACTGGTAGACCCACTCAGAGGATACCTTGCTAACATTCTGGCAATGTGTACTCCAGGAGATCTGCAGTATTCATTCTTCACAAACGGTGGCGCAGAAGCTATCGAAATGGCTCTGAAGCTGGCTAGACTGGCAACAGGCGGAAGATGGTACATCTCAACAACTGGTGCTTTCCACGGAAAGTCAATGGGCGCTATCTCAATGGGTGGTAAGGCTGCTTACAGAGAAGACTACATCCCAATGATTCAGCAGGTACAGCACGTTAAGTACGGTGATGCTGAAGCTACAAGAGTTGCAATCGAAAACCTGGAAATCGTAGGTGAAAAGGTTGCTGCTATCATCGTAGAGCCAATTCAGGGTGAAGCTGGCGTACAGATTCCACCTGATGGATATCTTAAGGACCTGAGAAAGATCGCTGACGACCACGGCGTATGCCTGATCTTCGACGAAATCCAGACAGGACTTTCAAGAACTGGTACTCTGTGGAGATGTGACTATGAAGACGTTTGCCCTGACATCATGACATTTGGTAAGGCTTCATCCGGTGGTCTGGTACCTATCACTGGTATCATTGCTAGACCTTGGACTTATGAAGAATCAGGCGTAGGCACTGGCTGCAAGGGCAAGATGTTTGATAACCCATGGATTCTTGGATCACCTACATTCGGTGGTAACCCTCTGGCTTGTGCAGCATTCATCGCTACACTGAAGTACATGCTGGAAAACGACATTCCTAAGATGTCAAAGGAAAAGGGCGACTACTACATGGCAGGCCTGAAGAAGCTGCAGGATAAGTATCCTACAGTTCTGACTACATTCAGAGGATCCGGTATGCTGATCTGCATGGAATTCCCTACAGACGAAATCGGCCACAACGTAACTAAGGAACTGTTCGCTCAGAACATAATGACTGCAGGTACTCTGGTTAACGCTCAGACAGTAAGAATCGAGCCACCTATCACTCAGTCATATGAAACAATCGATAAGGTTCTGGCAGCTCTGGACGTTGCTCTTGAAAAGACTAAGGCTGCTTATAAGCTGTAAGATTTCTGCGCAAAAGCAGACTGAATAGAATTATAGAATATCGGTGTAATATTCATAATCTATACACAGAAAACTCCGTTTCAAATGAAACGGAGTTTTCTTTAATTTTAATAAGACTCACATTCTTTTGCCCTTCATCTTAAAAAAGTAGTATAATAATAGTGTTATGGGTGGTAATGCAGAAATGACAGAAAAAAACGGCAGAAACAGCCTAACAATAGAATTGCTCAGGGACAGAGGTTTTAACCTCGGGGCCCTGATTTTTATGTTGATTTTGGCAATTACTGAAACGATTATGGCATATTCCCAGGATCCCGTCATCATGACTAGCGGTAATCAGCCGGGAATATGGATTGATGTATGCGTTACATGGGGATGTCTGGTTCTGTTCTTCATTTGCATGATGAACCTGAAAACAGCCACACCGCCGATGCTTGTGTTTGCTGAACTCACATGGATTTCATCCTTCTCCGCAATGGTGGATGGAATGTCATACATTGTGGATTGTGTGCCGGGACTGGAAGTAATAAACTTCATCTATTCAAGCCTTTCGTTCCTTACAGGACCGACCCTTGCATACGTATTTCTTCATTTCGTTGTAAATGAGAAAAGCAATGTTACAAGAAGAATGATTAATATTGTCAGAATAAGTACGGTTGCATTTGTTATTGACATTGTATTTGTCATTCTGGGCTGCATCTTCGGCTGGATGTTTACCATTGAACCGGGTAATGTATACACAGAATACAACAATGCTTTATTTGTTGTTTATCCCCTGGCACAGCTGCTTGTCTGTCTGCTGATCATCCTTATCAGCAGGGATTTCAAAGCTGGCGATAAACTTCTCATGAGCATCTTCGCAGTTGCTCCTATTGTTACTACACTGATTTCCAACAGTACTGAAATATACTTCAACATTCATCATATGGTCCTGATTATGATCATGATGCTCATGTATGGAATGCTCTATACGAAGAGAAATGAGGAGATGCTGAGGAAGGACATCTCCGAGGTGAGAAGGCAGGAGCTGGAAAGGCAGAAAAACATGGATATAATCGAAGCCCTTTCAGAAGACTTTGACTATGTATCCATGGTTACCATTGGAGAAACCGTTGAGAAAGATGTTGTAACCGAGTGCAGAATAGACACCAGACTTGAGGAAATCATTCCTAACTGGAAGGAGGAAACCCGCTTCGGGGAACGACTGAAAATATTAAGAGACAGAGTTGTTCACAAGGACGACAGGGAGCATTTCGGCCAGATGGCAAAAAGAAATGTGGTCCTGGATAAGCTGAAAACATATGGCTCGCACTTTATTAATTTTCGAGCCATTCTGAATGGAAGAGAACTTTATTATCAGCTGAAGTTCATGCCTATATATAATGACGAAGGCGAAATTGAAGGCTTTGTTGCCGGTGTCCATAATGTTGATGCAGAAACAAGGCAGGAGATGGAGAGTCGTGAGCAGATAGAAAGAATTGTCAAGATTCAGACGGACGAGCTTAAGGAGAAGAACAGCAGCCTGAACAAAATGAACGAGGGAATCGTTGAACTGCTGGGTAACATTACAGAAGGCAGAGACGATGAAAGCGGAGTTCACGTTCAGAGCGTGAAGAAATATACATACCTGCTGGCAAGAC
>JAKSSH010000077.1 GCA_024403155.1 Clostridia bacterium
AGTGCAGCTGGTTTCTCTCATACCATTTTATTTCCTTTTTGAGTTTTTCTTCCGTTTCGGCTTTGACTTCCTGCTGGAACTCTCTGCCGCAGTATCTGCATTTGAGAGTTATTGTTTTGCTGATCATTTTTGCTTCTTCTCCCTATCTCTGCACATTGACTGCAGCTTCTCCGATGCCTGTCTGTTTACTCTTACGGGAACCTTGCCTCTGTGCTTGGTGAACAGGTCAAGATCCTCGTGGAGGAATGCAGTATCCTTCAGTTCAAATCTGGCTATGTCACCGTCGCGGATTTCGAAGGTAATAGGGTTGTCCTCTATCTGCACGAAAACGCCCACTTTGAGCACCTGTTTCGGGCTTATTGCGAAGTATTCCACCTGGCCACGATCTATGAGCCAGAATACGAAGCTGCCTTCGTAGACTCCGCCTATTACTCTGCCTATTGGATCCAGTCTCTTTGCCATGATGCTCCCCTTTGTTTATGCGTTCAGAAGGCTGAAATCGCCCTTTACCGCGTCGAAAAGTATGTGGAAGGTTTCCTTATCGTCGTTAAGGCATTCCACAATGTAAAACGGTTTATATATGAGTTCGTCATAGATGTATTCTATGTCCGGAATGTTCAGTACTTTTTTCTTTGCCTGGATTTCGCCGTATACGGTTCTCGGGCCTTCTTCTATTGCCCTGGCCTTGTCGTATCTGGCCGGAATCAGCGAGCTTTCATCTACCTCTACTTTTGTGAAGTCGCCGGCTGTTGTCGCCATGGAATACTGGCCTCTCCACATGTCGCAGAGCACCAGCACGTTTTCACTGAGGCGCTCCAGCTTGCCCCTGTATTTTACCTCATATTCTATTACCAGATATGGGTAAAAAAGCAGGTCCATCTTCTCTATTGTGAAGTGTTTGCTCCTCTTGTAAAGACGCTCAAATGCGTCCTCCATTTTGAATCCGTTTCGGATGCATTTTATCTCAACTTTTTTTGTTTCTTTTTTTGCTTCGGTCATTTCTTTCTCCGCTGTTTTTTATAGAAAACTGCCACAGCGGAAGGCCGCGGCAGTTTTCCAGTTTGATATTGTGATTCCTGCTTTTGCATGAACTCTTTTTATACTGGCTGGAATCCTCTTTCTTCCATGTAGCTTGAATCCTTCAGGAATGTGAGAACGCCGTTTGTTTCAGGAGCGATGTCCTTGTAGTTTGCTGTAGCCAGTCCTGTTGGGATCTTGATCTTGCAGCCTGCTCTGTCGATCAGGTCCTTCATTTCCTCTGTTGGAGGCTTGCCGATTGCTGATCCGATGCAGTATGCAGCGATTGATACGATGATACCAACGAAGAATGTATGCATGCCTGTTACTGATGCCAGTCCTGCAGCTTCCCAAACTATTGAGATGATGCAGCCGGAAACCATTGATGCATAGCATCCTGTAGTGTTGCCCCACTTGGTCCATACAGCGCCTACGTATGAAGGCAGGAATGATGAACCCAGAGTTGCGAATGAGAATACTACCAGCTGGAATACTCCAGGAGGCTGGATCAGTGCTATGATTACTGATACAACACCTACTACGAGTATGCAGATTCTTGATACATTCATCAGCTGCTTGTCAGTAGCGTCCTTGTTGATGTATCTCTGATAGATGTCTCTGCCGAGCATTGTACCCATGAGCATGAGCTGAGCGTCGGCTGTACTCATTATAGCTGACATGATAGCTACAAGTACGATGGCTGCCAGTACTCCAGGCAGGAGTTCATATGCCATTGTCAGTACTACCATTTCAGGGTCTGCGATATCAGGCAGCATGAGGATGCCCATCAGACCGATAATGTATGGAACGAAGATGAACAGCTGGTTCCATACAGTAGCGATTACAACTGTCTGCTTTGCAAGTGAAGGTTTCTCCATTGCCATGTGACGGATTACTACGTGTGGCAGTCCCATGTAACCGATGAGGTATACACCTACTGCTCCTGCAACTACACCCCACTGTCCGAGATACATGTTGTCCTTACCCCACATACCTACATATGTCGGATCAACTGCTCTCAGTCCTTCGTTCAGGCCTGTAAGTCCGCCTACCTGGTTCCATGCGAGGATAAAGATCGTTACCATTGAGCATACCATTACGATGCCCTGGATGAAGTCTGTCCATGCTACTGCCAGGTATCCACCTGCAAATGTGTAGAATACGATTACGCCTGCACCGATGATGATTGCGATTGGAAGTGGAACTCCCAGCAGTGCGCACATCGTCTTTCCTGCTGACAGGAACTGTGCCAGTACATATCCGTATACGAAACAGATTGCTATGATTGCTGCGATAATTCTGGTAGCTTTACCAGGATATCTTTTTTCGATGTATTCTATTGGTGAGAGACATCCGAGGAAGTACGAGAGTCTTCTCATTCTCTTACCGAGAATACCAACGTTAAAGATGGCGCCGCCGCCATCACCTACTGCATACCAGAGGGTGAAGTAACCTTCTTTGTATGACTGAGCAGGTCCACCCATGAACATGTAACCTGACATGGATGTTGTCTGGAGTGTGAGGGCTGTCAGAACCGAGCCGATCTTACGTCCTCCCAGCAGATAGTCTTCTGAAGTTGTACTGTGCTTAGCCCAGTAAACACCGATGCCTATCATACCTACCAGGTAAATCAACAGAACTACATATTCTGTTACACCGCCTCCGATCATTCGTCCTCACCTCCTTCTGCAGGTGCTTCGTCACCCTTGAGCGAAGCTTGCCATTCGTCGTAAGCTTTTTCCCAGGCTTCTTCTTTCTTATCATGTTTGGCCATTACAAAATACATTATTATAGCAATGATCGTGTAAGTAACCGGCCATGACAGGAATGCGAAAAATACATGGGGTTCAAGTCCAAATATCATACACTCCTCCTTTCAATGGCAAAACTATAACTAATAATGATAATTACCTCTGATAATTTTGTAATGAACTAGTTTGTGCAATTTTAGTCACAATTATCTGATGATTCACTTTAGCACTTTGTTTGCGTAAAGTCAACTATAGTTAATTTAATAACACAATAATATGATGCTTAATTGCATAATAAAAAAGATGACAGTCGCCTGTCACCTTCTCATGTATGTTAATGTTTCTGCAATTGTTTAGAGTGCTATTCCCAGAAGTATCGATGCTGTCAGCAGATAAATGCATGATGAAACCATGTCTGTAAGTGATGAGATCATCGGTGTTGCCATCAGTGCCGGGTCGACGCCCACCTTCTTGGCCAGCATCGGCAGCATTCCGCCAAGGAGCTTGGCGAATACTATTACCAGAACCATGGAAAGCGCCACGGTCATGGCCAGCATTATCGGTTCCCCGTCCAGGAATACTATCTTGAGGAAGTTGAATGCGCTGAGTATCAGGCCCAGGATTATGCTGACACGCAGCTCCTTCCAGAGGACCTTGCCTGCATCCTTCAGGTCAACCTCATCAACCGAAAGTCCACGTATGATCAGGGTTGCCGCCTGGGTTCCTGTGTTACCGCCCGTACCCATAAGCAAAGGCAGATATGCAACCAGGGATATTACCTGTGAAAGCACGTGCTCAAACTGGGAAATGAGTGTTCCCGTTATCATGAGCATTACTGTCATGAACAGCAGCCACGGCAGCCTGTTCTTTACGTGCTTGAACACGCCGATGTCCAGGTATTCTGCGTCAGGCTCGTCGCTCATTACACCACCCATACGCTCGATATCCTCGGTAGCCTCTTCTTCCATGATTTCCATGACGTCATCGACTGTTACGATGCCGACGAGTCTGTTCTCATTGTCCACTACCGGTATTGCCAGGAAACCGTACTTCTTGAATACGTCGGCTACTTCTTCCTGGTCATCATATACATTTACATATACATAGTCTGTATGCATCAGATCGGATACGGTAGTGTCCGAATCGGCCGTTACGAGAGCTGCCAGGGATACGATGCCCTTCAGTTCCCTTCCGCCGTGCTTCACGTAGCAGGTGTATACCGTCTCCGAATCCATGCCCTGCTTCTTTATGTGAGCCAGGGCCTGCTCAACCGTCATCGTTTCCTGTAGGCTGATGTAGTCAGGAGTCATCAGACTTCCGGCACAGTCTTCAGGATAGTTGAGGAATGTATTAATCAGTTTCCGCTCATCCCGCGGTGTCTGGTCGAGAATCTTATCTACTATGTTGGCAGGCAGTTCTTCCAGTACGTCGATCTTATCGTCGAAGTCCATCTCATCCATGATGAATGAAATTTCGCGGTCGGTTATGCCGTTTATTATTTCAACCTGGTCGTCACCGTCAAGATATGAGAACACTTCAACCGAAACATTCTTCGGCAGCATTCTGAACATTATGATGGTCTTGTCCACGCCAAGTTCATCCAGGACCTCTTCAAGAATCTCGGCAATATCTACCTCGTTGTACTTGAGAATCGCACTGCGGGAATCATAGTAGTCGCCGTTCTCGAGCATTTCGAGAATCGACTCTGTGTCCTCTTCGAAGATCTGATTCTTCGTTTCCATGTCCATGGCTTTGAGCTCTTCTTCCTGTTCCACTGCCAGGTTTTCTTCTCTTAATTCTGTCATGATACTGCCTCCTTTCCTGCCGTATTCTGATGTACAGTTGTGCTGAGTTTTTGACATAAATTTGTCATTGATGCAAAAGCAGCCGCACACCTTGTTTAGTATAACAAATATCGCCGCTAAATCAAAGCCCTATTTGTGTTGGTTTCACGGTCGTTCCTGCTTTTGCAAAAGCCCCAAAGTCTTGTCGTGACTCACTTTTGAGACATTTTCAGAATATTTCCAATTATACCGCAGAGCCGCTCAAAGCATTGACTATAAAATATCAAAGTGCTATCATTGATTTGCTCAAAGCTATTAAAAAACTTTGCAAAATTTTTTAAGAAAAAGGAGAAACAAAATGTCAAAAGAGTATGTTGAAAGAGTCATCAACTGGGTTAAAGAAAGAAACCCGGGCGAAGTTGAATTCCATCAGACTGTAGAAGAAGTACTGACTTCACTGATTCCTGTTGTTGAACAGCATCCGGAATATGAAGAATGTGCTCTGCTCGAAAGACTGGTTGAGCCTGAAAGAGGAGTTACTTTCAGAGTAGTATGGGTTGACGATGCTGGCAAAGTAAACGTTAACAAGGGCTACAGATATCAGTTCAATTCAGCAATCGGACCTTACAAAGGCGGTCTGAGATTTGCTCCAAACGTATATCCTG
>JAKSSH010000078.1 GCA_024403155.1 Clostridia bacterium
AAATCTTTGATTTGGCTGTAAACCACTGTGCAGCACTTTGTGATATAATGAACCTCCGAGGAAATAAACTATGAAAATCAGACAGTACGTTATGGCTTACAGAGCCGATCATGAGAAGATAAAGGAACTGTTGCCGGAGGGGTTTGAGTCCCTTAGGCCGGTACTTAGAATTAATGTTGAATGTTTTGATGGAGACGATGACTGGGGCTATGTTGAGCTTAACACTCCTGTTGCAGCCAGAGGTAAAAAAGGCTGGCTTAACATCTGCTCATGGCTTGAGAAACCGGACTACATGCACCTGGAATTCGCTCCTGCAGGAAAGACCGGAGGGTGTCCTCACCAGGAGGATAACGACGGATGCTTCTACTGGGATTATGAAACAGGTGACTACGGATTCCTGGAAGCAGAGGTTATAGATGAGAACAAGGAATACTGTGACTGTTCATTAGAATGGGAACTGCCTCCTGCAAATGCATTCTATGATGATGACGAGAGAATCAGAAGATTCATTAAACTTCCTGTTGAAGAAATTCTGGGAGCTTATGTGGTGGATTTTGACAGAGCGGTTGCGGAATAACAGGACAGTGATTTCGGACATATCATGAAACACATTATCGAAAGCTGGGACGAAAAAATATATGAGAGTGCTCTTTTTGATTTCTATTTTAACGAAATGAAGGTTGGCGTTCTTGACATAGAAACCACAGGGCTTAACCCAATGAGAAACAAGTTTATTCTCGGATGCCTTTATGATGTGACAAAGGGTGAGCTTCATCAGGTGCTGGCAGAGAGCAGGGCAGAGGAGCCTCTGGCACTGGCAGAGTATCTGGAGCTTATAGCTGATGTAGATGTGGTTATCACCTTCAACGGCAGGCACTTTGACATGCCTTTCATCGAGAAGCGCTGGAGCGGATGCAGAAGAGACGTGGCTTATCTGAAGCAGGAAGAATATGGGGATGGCCAGTGGGCACCGGAAGGTGCGGCTGTGTACGATCTGGACATATATCAGGTGCTGGACAAGCACTCACAACTGAGAAAACTGCTACCGAATCTGAAGCAGAAAACCGTGGAGGATTACATGGGCTTCTGGATGAACAGGGAGGATGAAATATCCGGAGCTGAAAGTGTTGAACTATATAACCACTACGAGGCAACTGCAGATTCTGAGGCGGAGGCCAGGATTCTGCTTCACAACAATGACGACGTTCGCCAGCTTACAAGGCTGTCAAAAGCCATAACAAAAAGCGACTTTCATAAGGCCATGTTTCATCTGGGATTTCCGGTAAAATGCGGAGACCATCTGCTGGAAGTGAAAAACATCAGGCAGACAAGAAATGGGCTGGTGGCAAGTGGAAGGCAGCTTAGAAATCCTGTGGAATACATGGGATTTGAATTTAACGGAGAACCAATTGAAACAAGATTTCACCGAGGCGAATTTGAATTCATGGCACCTATGGTTTTGCAGGATGAAATAGATTACAGACAGACCAACGGATTTGTGAAAGAGTTTCTTAAACTCTTATTTGAAAGGGAAATCGACTTATGAAAATCGGATTTATAGGAACAGGAAATATGGGTGGCGCCATACTGAGAGGCTACGCAGCATCTGATGCTTCCAGAGGAAATACCATCCTGATTCACAACAGAACAACAGAGCATAACGAGGAGATGGCAGCTGCGGTAAGTGCTGCGGATTCCGGGGTGAAGATCTGCAATGACAACGCGGAACTTGCGGAGAAAGCAGAAATTATCATCATCGGTGTTAAGCCGGATGGAGTGAAGGGCGTTCTGGAGGAAATCGCCGGTGAGGTTAATAGAACAGCCAAGGGCATCACGCCTGAAGATAAGATTGTAGTATCCATGGCGGCAGGTGTAAGTCTGTCTAAGATGGAAGCTGATCTCTCTTATGCAAAAGCAGGCTGCGGTGCTTATGCCAAGCTGATTAGAGTGATGCCTAACACACCTGCGCAGATTGGACAGGCTATGACATCCATCAGCAGAAACAAAAATGTTTCAGATGTGGACATGGCAAAGGTCATGGAAATTTTCAATGCAGTTGGAAGATGCATTGAGGTTCCTGAAGATCTTATCGACTGTGTAATTGGTGTCAGCGGGTCAAGTACCGCATATACGTATATGTACATTCAGGCGCTGGTTGAAGCGGCTGTTGAAAACGGAATGGATGAGGAAACGGCAAGAGAATTTGCAGCTCAGTCAGTACTGGGTGCAGCACTTATGGTTAGGGAATCTGATGAAAGTCTGACGCTGCTGAGAGACAGAGTTTGCTCACCTAACGGCACAACCATTCAGGCGGTAAACAAGCTGCTGGAAAACGGATTCATGGATAACGTGAAGGAAGGCTTCCAGGCAGCAGTGGACAGATCAAAGGAAATGACGAGGAAATAACGGAGAAGCAGAGGATGATCTTTGAGGAAAAGAAAATCAGCAGTGAGCGCATTTACGAAGGCGCAATCATGAATGTGAGAAGGGACACCGTGACTGCACCAAAGGGCACAGCCTACAGAGAGATTGTGGAACACAACGGAGCTGTTGCTGCAATTGCGCTGACAGAGGACAGGAACATCATAATGGTTAAGCAGTTCCGCTATGCCTGCGGAGAGGCCATACTGGAAATTCCTGCAGGAAAAATAGATAAGGGGGAAACGGATCCTGTGGCTGCCATGAAGCGGGAGCTGAAAGAGGAAACCGGATACACGGCCAGTCAGGTTTTGCACATGGGAGATGTGAATCCAAGCTGCGCATATTCGGAAGAGGTGATTCACCTGTACCTGATGACAGGACTCACGGCAGGGGAGCAGGATCTGGACGAGGACGAGGCACTGGAGGTTCTGGAGATGCCTTTTGATGAAGTTTATGACATGGCGGTGAGAGGAGAACTGGTGGATTCCAAGACCCTGGCGGCGCTCCTCATGGCGAAAAACAGAATATAATTTAATATAATTCCCGAAACAGCAAATTAATCTGGTGGTTGGCAATAATAATTATTGTAAACCACCTCTTTTTATAATATAATCAACACTGCACCGTTACCGGAGGTTACATAATACCTGAACATTACGGTAGAAAAAAGGCGCAGGGGGAACTTAATGTACGAGAAAGATTTTGCAGAATATCTGCAAGCTGAAAAGAAGATGGCAAAGAATTCTCTTGAGGCTTATGAGAGAGATGTGCGCGAGTTCACATCCTTCGAAGAGTCCAGGGGAATGAACAATATACTGGAAACTTCCAGCACAGAAATTATCGCATATCTTAATCATCTGAAGGGGGCAAACAAGTCGGCAGCTACCGTTAACAGAAAGCTGGCGTCAGTTAGAGCATTTTTTAATTTTCTTCAGAGCCGCAGGATGATTTCAGACAACCCTACTGCAGGAATCAAGAGCCCGAAGATCGAGAAGAAGGAACTGGAGTTCCTGACTCTTGAGGAGATAGACAAACTTCTGGAAAGTCCTGATGACAGCCACAAGGGAATTCGTGACCTTGCAATTCTGGAGACACTTTATGCTACAGGAATCAAGGTTACTGAACTGATTGATGCCAACGTTGAAGACATCAATTTCAGAATGGGCTTCATCAGCTGTGTTGGGGAAAGCAGCAAAACAAGAATCGTTCCTTTAGGTCGTCCTGCCCGTGCTGCTCTGGAAGAGTATGTTTATGAAGTGCGTGATGGCATGCTGAAGAAGAACAAGAAAGAGAAGGCTCTATTTGTAAACTACATGGGTAAGAGAATTACCCGTCAGGGTCTCTGGAAGATTCTTAAGGAGTACGGAGAGAAGTCCGGCATCAGTCACAACCTGACACCGAACGTAATCAGAAACTCGTTCGCTGTTCACATGCTGCAGAACGGAGCAGACCTGAAATCACTTCAGGAGCTTATGGGTCATGAGGACATTACGGCCACTCAGATTTATCTGGCAGCAACAAAGAACAGAATCAAGGACGTATACGACAAATCACATCCGAGAGCAAAGTAAGTCTGGTTTTGCATAAAAGTAAGTCTGGTTTTGCATAAAAACTACTTGCAATGGATATGCGGCTAATGTATAATAATTGAGCGTGTGTTGGCACGCAATGTGTAATTTAACGGGCGGTCCTCTGTCGTGCACTTTTACGGCAAGAACGTTTCGAAGGGAAGGAGGAAGAGCAATGGACGTATTAAGCTCAGTAACAAATGAATATATGAAATCTGATATCCCTGCATTTAACGTTGGAGACACTGTAAAGGTACACGTTAAAATCAAAGAAGGTAACAGAGAAAGAATTCAGATATTCGAAGGCTTCGTTCTTAAGAGACAGAATGGTGGAATCGGCGAAACATTCACAGTAAGAAGAATCGCTTCAGGCGTTGGTGTTGAAAAGACATTCCCAATCCACTCACCACTGGTAGAAAAGATCGAAGTTGTAAGACGTGGTAGAGTCAGAAGAGCTAGACTGCATTACATGCGTCAGAGAACTGGTAAGTCAGCTAAGATCAAGACTAAGGCTGATAAATAGTTTGAAATTAAAGGGACCTTTCGAGGTCCCTTTTTATTTGGCAGGGGTCTGGGCTGTTGCCGGGCTTTTACCGTTTTTGTTGAGAAATACAACCAAAAAACGCGGAAACCCTTGATATTTGGAGTTGCTTGGTTGACTGCCCTTGGCGTTGGAATGGTAAATAATTACAATAAATGTTATTATGTGGAAAAGATGGAATTTATATAGTGCAAAAGCTGCAATATCGGTGTTTGGGGTTGAACTTTTAATCTATTTTTAGTGAGATTTGTCTGCTTTTGCGAGAAGGATCCGTTTTATATACAACCAAGGGCAACGAAGTTTCAATGGCTGCGGGGAATTTTGGTTGTATTTTTGCCAAAAAAGCGGTTATCAATTATAATCAGTATGAAAAAAGGAGGCGGCGATGCAGAACATCAACTGGTATCCGGGGCATATGAAGAAAACCCGGGAGCTTATTCAGGAAAACTTAAAAATGGTAGATGCGGTTGTGGAAGTTATCGACGCCAGAATTCCTGTGTCCAGCAGGAACCCGATTATCGATGAACTGGTGGCGGGAAAGCCGAGAATTATTGCTTTGAATAAGAGTGATCTGGCAGATGAAACCGCCAATAAATTATGGGCACAAAAGCTGGAAAACGGGGCCGGCGGCGAAG